>JACDHS010000177.1 GCA_013820875.1 Verrucomicrobiota bacterium
AATCTGAATCTAAGATCGGCGGCAAAGGCAGAAGTCAGGGCAAACCGGCAGGTTTGCCCCACCTTTTTTTGGCTAGGAGCTCCCGCTCCACCTCCCTCACCGCGCGTTTGTTTCGCCTTAACTAAATGGCAGTGGGGAGAAGGTGAGGATGAGGGCGAGCCTTTTCGGAAATTACTTATGGCAATCGCTATAAGCTCCGGAAAACCGATTAAGTTTAAGATCAGGATCAGGATTGAGAGGGGGAACCTATGTCTCGTGTTAAGACAGGCGTTTATGGAAGAGGACGAAACCGGGAGTCCTGGCCTGTGTGGGGCAGGGGTCAGGGTGAACTCACAGATTTTTTGAACCCGAGTTCAGCGGGGGTTTTGCGAGTGATTCCAAAAACGAATTGTTGCCCCTCATAAAAACGTTCCCGCAATTCGAAGTTCTCGAATGAAATTCCACCGGGAATAGGTTGCACGCGCTTCCAGTAGGTGAAACGGGCGTTGACCGCCGTGTGCAGATCTTTACGGAAGGCGCCTTGAGGTTTTTTCCAAAATTGCGTCACTTTATAACCTCCATAATGCCACCGGAACGTTCCAGGAAATGGAAAGACTGTATGAGGCTCGTCTTCATCCGTGGTCACGGCGACCAGAACATCGCCGCTCGCGGTTCGCCACAATCGATCCAGCGGATAAATGGTGTGCAGCGTGAAGTTGGACCCCTTGTAATCGGGATAAAGATGCAGGCTGTTTGTCATTTCATCGTTCAGCCAAAGTTCCCGCGTCCGCGCCATGTTCCCCATCGTTGCCGTCAGGATGCAATAGTCCATCGCGGCACTGTTGGTTTCGGAGTGAATCGTCAGTGTGATTTCATCCGGGGTATCGCTCCGCTGGGAAATGAGTAAATAAACGTTTGCGCCATTGTCGAATGGTTCGACATGCACCTTTACCTCAAGTTGTTCGACGCCATTGGAGAGGGTGGATAGTTTTCCCGGCCAGAGATTGGTTGAGCCTTCCTTTTGCGTTTCAGAACCCCAGAGCCGTTTTCCCTGGCGATTGTCCAAACGACTGTGCTCAAGTTCGCTGAAAGCTTTTTGGCCCTTCACGATGGGTTCAATTGCGATGAAATTGACCAGGTCGTAGTTGCCGTTGGATAAGATGGGGTAGCCGAGCCGGATCAGCCCGCGAGGCTCGCTCTGGGCGCGAAAGCCTCCGGGTTCAATTGCCCAGAGCAACCCGCCGCGCACCCCCCAGACAGGTTGATTGGTATTGATGCCGGATCGAACCCACTCTCCGGCAGGCGTTGCCTGCGGCAGGAGCATGGAAAGAAACAGGACGAACAAAATGGCTCTCATGAATGAGCGGAATTCTAGCGAAGACTCTCAATGATGCCATATCAAAACCAACTGAGTTGCAGGGGAGTATCGGCGTTCTGCCAGGTTTGTTTGAACTGCCGATGCACGACGTCCGCGGCATCGTTCCTGCCCTGATCGCGCAACGATTGTTCCAATCCCAGGAGACCCCAGCCATTGCGGGGCATCCGTTGCAGATCCTCGCGAAACACCTGTTCGGCTTCGTCAGCCTTTCCGGCGCGCAAGAGCGCGGCACCCAACGCGGGCCTCACATTCAATGGCCAATAAGCCGGCTCCATGTAGGGCATTTCATCTTCGATCGCGACAGCCTTTTCCAACTCGTGAATCATTGTTCCACGATCTCCTTTGGTTTCCGCAACCCGTCCCGCAAGCCAATGCTCCGCAACAGCAAGGATCGAGCTCACTGGCAGCAGCGGATTGTCCAGTTGTTTGGCCTCTTCGCTTTGAGAAAGTTTACGCAATGCGATCAGCTCGGTGTCCGCAGCCGTCGCATTCCTTTGAGCAGCGAAAGCCACACCGCGAACGAAGTGCCATACCGTGCGATCCAAAAGGAAATCATTGGTGGCGGCTGGCTTCGGCACTTCCAGGACTTCATCCCATTTGCCAAATCGCATCAGAGTCAGCCACGGCAGATGGCGAAAGCGGGGAGCTTCCACGACCTGGGAAGGTCCGCAATAGTTATCCATTGCATAACGTGCCGCCGAGTTGGCGGTGGCGAACGCTTCCTTGCTGCGCCCTTCATAAAGCTGGGCCCACCAAAGAAAATGAATGTTATGGGGATAATACATGCCGGGGTAAAAACCCTGAGCGCGAGTCTGGCGCAAATAATCCTGGTCAGCTTTCACAGCCAATTCATTTGCCTTCACAGCATCGCTGTATTGCCCCACCCGCATATAGATGTGGGATGGCATGTGAACCAGATGCCCGGCTGCGGGAGCAAAGTTCAGCAGGCGATCGGCGGATGGCAGGCCGCTTTCCGGTTGAGGTCCGGCTTCAACTGCGTGGATCAGGAAATGATTGGCTCCGGGATGATCCGGGTCTCGTGCGATGACAAATTTCAACGCTCGCAAGGCCTCTTCCGTTTCCGGTTTTGGCGATCGATCTTTGAGCCAATAGTCCCAGGGCATGGTATCCATCAAAGCCTCCGCGAGGAGCGTTTGAATATCCAGATCGTCTGGATATTCTTTGGCGACCTGGCGCATCGCCGCAGCGTAGGTCTTGTCCAGTTCAGCGCGGTCTTCCTCAAAAGCCGCTTGATAGCGTTTCGACAAGGCGGAGATCATTGCCTGTTCCTTCGGCGTGGCGCGATTCGCGCGAACCACCGCTTTCCGAATGGCTTTCCATGCCTCGGCATTGCTCTCCTCATCCATCGGCTTGTTCACATGCGGGCCATTGGCATAGGCGATTCCCCAAAATGCCATCGCGCAATCAGGATCCAACTGTGCCGCCGATTGGAATGAGCGAATGGCTTCCTTGTGGTTGAATGCGTAACAAAGGGTAAATCCCTGGTTGAAGTAACGTTGCGACAATTCAGACTTTGTCGTGACAGGAAATTGTAGATTGCCTAAACCCTCCAGGAGGGGCCCAGTAGTTTTCGCGGTGTCTGCCCCGCTGCTGAAGCCCACTCCGATCATCAAAATGATCGCCCCAAAAAACCGTGCGAATGTTTTCATCAAACACCACCAGAAAAAGTTCTTGTTTAAATATACGGCGGCGCTCCGACTGTGCGACCGGTTTTCTTAAAAAAACTGGCGTGATCGGAGGACGGTTTCTCCCTGATGGAAGCGAAATATTTAGAACAGGCTTGGTTCACTGCTCGCCGATGGTTTACCTGGAGAGTAGATCAAAGGGGCGAACTGTTTGATTTCGGGATCGTAAACCAGCAGTTCAGCCGTGCCGATTTCGAAAAACCAGCCGTGCAACCGGAGGGTGCCGGCGTCCAGGCGTGTCTTGACACATGGATAGGTAAGGAGGTTGTCCAGGGCAAACAGGACGTTTTCCAGGGCTGCGGTATTGATCATCTCCTCGCGGTTTTGGTGGAGATCTCCATACGCCTTCTCCAGGACGTCGCGAACCGGCTTGGCCAGCGCCATCCACCCAGCCAGGTGCGGTTGCGATTCGGGATTGAGATTTTCATCGATCAGGGCCCCCATCGCCCCGCAATGGGAATGTCCACAAATCACGATGTCTTCGACTTCCAGGGTCTGAACCGCGAATTCGATCGCTGCCGCTGTGGAGTTGGTGCTGCCGACCACATCCGCAGTGGGAACGATGTTGCCGATGTTTTTAACGACAAATAAATCGCCCGGTTTGCTTTGGGTGATCAGTTCGGCCAGGACGCGGGAATCGGCGCAGGTAATGAAAAGGGTGTGCGGTTTCTGTCCTTCGGTGGAAAGTTGTCGGAATAATTCTCTATATCGGCCAAATTCTTTGCTTCGAAATTGATGCACACCACGGATTAATTTGATCATACAGCGGCGGGAGGATGTACAAAACGCAACGCCGGGGCAAATCGTTTTGAGGGAAAACCTGCTGGTCAGACGGTCAAAGCAAACCTACTTTCGGCTATGCGAAATTATCATTGGCCCGAAACGTTCCGCGAAATTTACGACCGCGCTGTCGCCAAATACCGGTCCGGCACAAAATCGGCTGCCGCACTTTTTAGCGATGAAGATAAAGCGTCTCTCGCCACGCTTGGCTGCAAGCCGCAGGAGCTGTTCGATTTCGTGGAGGACTTTGTGCGCGATAACGAACCATCTTTTGAAATTGTTCTGCTTATCGCGGCGGTTCGGCGCGAATATTTTCTGGTCATGCAGAATGGCGTTCCAAGTGAACAGCTTCTGGATATGGATGCGTTGCCCCCGAAGAGCGCCGAATTGGCGGGGATACGCTGGCTGCCTCGCGTCATTGAAAAGGCCAAAGCAAAATTGCGCGGGGAAATGCCGGACGACTTGATGTACGGCTGCGGCGGTGACCGGCCTTTCCTGGAAAGCGTCAACATCGAGCCCTCAGAATTTCTCCGCCTGGTGTGGTCGGCTGAGGACGATACCCAGAAGATCGTTGATTATGTGATCAAAAGCAGGGATCAAAACAAGAGTGGCGCGACGGTGTGAACAACTTGCCTATGCGTATTCTCGCACTCGACCACGGAACCGTTCGCGTTGGCGTCGCTATCAGCGATGAGTTGAAAATGATTGCCCAACCGCTCGAATTTATTCCGGCCGAACCCTTCGCAAAATTCATCGAGCGCCTGCAACAGATCATCGCCGAAAAGCCAGTCGAACTGATCATCGTCGGGATGCCGCGCAATATGGATGGCAGCTATGGGCCCGCCACCGAAAAGGTGCAGGCATTTATTGTGAAGCTGAAGGAGGCCATTCCGACTCCGATCAAAACCCTCGATGAACGTCTCACCTCCGTGCAAGCCAACCGCATGTTGATCCAGGCCGATGTCCGCCGCGACAAGCGCAAGCAGACAGTGGATAAGATGGCCGCGGCCATCCTGTTGCAGAGTCACCTCGACAGCATTGCGTGAGCGACGATGTGATCAAACTGAAACTCACCATCGCCTACGACGGCACGAACTATGCCGGTTGGCAGGTGCAGAAAGTGGGGTTGGGCGTGCAGCAAAAAGTCGAGGAAGCGCTCGTCAAACTGTTTCCCAGTGTGAAACGGATTCACAGTTCCAGCCGCACGGATACCGGGGTGCATGCGCTTGGCATGATCGCGCATGTGGAGATTCCAAAGGGCGAATGGAAAATGACCACGCGCAAATTGTTGCTCGCGGTGAACGCTCATTTGCCGCCGGATGTTCGCGTGCTGAACGCGACGAAGGCAGCCGCGGATTTCCATGCGCGTTTCGATGCGCAAGGGAAACAGTATCGTTATCTCGTCTGGAATCATCCCGTCATGAATCCGCTGCTGCGTCGCCAGGCGTGGCACGTCACCCGCAAAGCGGATCTGACAATCATGCGGGCAGCCGCAAAACTGTTTGTTGGCAAACATGATTTCCGATCTTTCGCCGCCAATCGCGGTGATAACCTGGAAGACGCCGTTCGGACCTTGACCCGTTGCGAAATCAAGCGCACGGGTCCGACGCTGACATTCATCATTGAAGGCGACGGCTTCCTCTACAAAATGTGCCGCGGAATTGTTGGGACGCTCATCCAGGTTGGGCTTGGAAAATTTTCGAGTGATGAAATTCCGAGGATGTTCGAGCAGAAAAACCGTAGCGTCGCCGGAATGAGCGCTCCCGCCCACGGGTTGGTTTTATGGAAAGTGTTTTATAAGCGGAAGTGACCGGGCCCGCCGCGCTCCGATTCCACGCACCTGCTCCTCCCATCTCACCCGTTTAAAATCACCGCCCCAATCACCCCCCCCACCTGTTTCGCTTTCTTGACTCCGTCAAACTGGGCTGAAAGAATTAAGTTATGCGTGAGAAATCAAATTTTGGTCCGATGGTGATCATTCTGATCTGCGCGGTTGGCCTGGGGCTTTTAGTGGGCTGGTTGGCCGTGCGTAACCCCAAATCGGATGTGCCACCGACTCTTCTGGTTGATGCGCCCCCGGTTGTTGAACCGGCGAATAACGTCATTACCGTAGCCACCCCCGACGTCAAACCGGTGCCACCGCTGACAGCAGCCGAAGAGGTGAACATTCACAATTGGGATGACATATTGAACGACATCCTGGGTTCCGATGAAGACGAAGATGTAAAAGCAGACAAACTGGCGGATATGATTCCGAAATTGCCGGAAGCAGCGCAGATCGATATTGCCGAGCATTTGATCAACCTGGTGAGCGACGAGAATTTCACCAACAAAGCTTCCGGCATCCTTTTGTCTGAAACCATTTCCGGCGAAGTATCCCGTGTCTTGTTCGATGACCTGATGAATCGCGGGGACGACTTGCGCTTACCGCTCACACTCGAGATCGCGAAGAATGAAAATCATCCTTTGAGAGAGGAGGCGCTTGAGAGTCTTGAAATGACCCTGGTGGAAGAGTTCGGTAAAGATTGGAAAAAATGGGAAGCAGCCATCAAAGAATCTCTTCAGGAACAGGGCTTTCTCGACGAGTCTTAAGCGTTCTCCAATCCGGAATCCTTTGGGTTCAAAATAACTGGATGACTGTTTCTGTCTTGCCTTGCCTTCCTTCATGGCAAAGGAAACGTTCGTCCTGCTGAGTAAGCGTGCAGAATGCTTTCGTCCGGGTTGTCTTCATCGGGCGGATGATATTCCGGCAAATCAGATTTCAGCGCCTCACGAGTGAGCCGCACCTGCACCGATGATTCCGCCCAGTTCACACTCTTGATAAACAGTGGCGACACCAAAACCCGTTTTCCTGGCAGCCAGTTTCGCGTGTCCACGATCAACTCCTGAATGGACCAATCCTCTTCATCGAACAGGAAATCTTCGACATGCCCGATCTCGCCGTCGCGTGCCTGCAAGTGGTAGCCAATTACTTCTTCCGTGCTCCGCAAATGAGGATCACCCTTTGCAGTCTCCTCTGTTGCAGTTTCAACCGGACCGGCAGCGACCGGTGCGCCCCACATCAGCGGATCCAACCAATAAAAAGGCCAGCCGAAATAACGCAGGTAGTCTTCTTCCATCTGACGGGAAACCGGTTTGTCGGCTTCGATAGTGGGGCTTTCCTCCACCTGATTTTTCGTCAACTGCACATTAATGACGTGATGCTTCGCATCAATTGATCCAACGGCCAGCGGGGAAATCAGCACCTTCCGATGCGGAAGCCATTTCCCAGTGTCCGCAACGATATAGCGGACCTTCCAACTGGCATCGTCGAAATAAAAATCTTTCACATGACCGATTTCACCGTCCATTGCTCCCAGATGAAATCCCTTTAGAGTTTTGGCTTTTCGCAACATAGAAACATCCTCCTTCGGGTTTCTCTAAGTTAAGCCACTTCCGTGGAGTGTTCAATGGGGACGTGTTCAGTGTTCAGCATCGCAAAAAAACGGCGAGCCGATGAAAGCTCGCCATCGCGGAAACTGGATACTGAATACTTCCCCCCCGCCGCCCCTACTTATTCAAATGCCGGCCTTTGAACGTCAGTTCGGCGATGCCGGATTTGTCGAGTTCGCCGAGACCTTCTTTAACCAACAAGTCGTATTGTTTTTTGGTCGCGGTGGCGAGCGGCAGGTTCAGCTTCTCTGTTTTTGCGAGTTTCAGGGCGATACCGGAATCTTTGGCGGCATGCGCCGCTGAGAAGAAGCAGGAATGATCGCGGTTTTGCATATCTTCACCGTCCGTTTGCAGCACGCGCGAATTGGCGCCGGTCTGCGAAAACACTTCACGCAACATCGTCAGGTCGAGACCGAGCGCAGCGCCCAGGCCGAGTCCTTCAGCCAGGCCGGCTGTGTTGATATTCATCACCATGTTGACGAGCGCTTTGACTTTCGCTGCGCTGCCGGTCGGCCCGACGTAGCGCAATGCCGTGCTCATCTGTTCGAGAATCGGCTTGGCGCGATTGTAGGTTTCTTCTTTGCCGCCGCACATCAGGTAGAGCGACCCTTCCCGTGCCTGGGTGATGCTGGAGGCCATGCAGGCTTCGAGCGATTGCGCCCCGGTTTTCTCCGCCTTTTGCTCCACGAGGATATGCATGTCCGGGGAGATGGTGGCGCAATTGATGAACAATTTCCCGCGCGCCCGTTTGAGCAATCCGCCTTTGAAAATTTCTTTCATCGCTTTGTCATCGGTCACCACGGTGACAATGACTTCAGACAGCTTTGTCACCTCCGCGAGAGTGGCGGCTTGCGGGCAGCCTAACTCCTGGGCAAGGGTTTGGGCACGGGCAACATCCACGTCATAAACCGCCGAGATTGCGTAACCACATTCTTTGAGGCGGCGAGCCATGTTCGCGCCCATTCGACCGACACCGACAAATCCAATTTTTTCAGACATAATAATTTTCGTAGTTAATCTTTGATACAACTCAGGTTGCGTGTTGTTGGTGGCTGAATTTTTTCGAATCCGTTCGGAAAAGCAATGGAAGAGTTAAGGAAGTGGCTGTGTCTTTCCAACTTGGCACTGCTGCCGGTTCTCTGATTGAGCGTAATACGCATTGGTCTGCCATCGACCCATGACATAAAAAAAGCCTGCTCCGTTGCCGGAGCAGGCTTGTGAGTTCGGAGGCTAACGATTATTCGTCACTGCCAGCGTTGGTGACTTCCACCACGCGGTAGGTGCGGGCTTCGTCGCTGCTGACTTCGGCGGAAGCAGTGTTGCTGTCGGCCACGATCACTTGTTCATCCACCCACTGACCGTCAGCACCCTTGGACTGCACTTTGTAGGTGCCGCCCGGAGTTGCATCCCAAGTCAGGAGGACTGCTTCGCCCGCGGCAACAGAACCATTGATTGTCGGATTTTGTGGCCCGACCGGGTCAGCGATGACATGCACAACAAATTCATCGGCATCCTGCTTTTTGATGCTGCCGTTTGTTGGGTTGTCTTCGACATAGATGCCGATGCCGGAGCTGGTGCCGACCTGTCCGACTCCTGGAGTCCAGCTAAACGCACCGGTGGTGGCGTTCAGAGTGGCACCTGTCGGCGGAGTGGTTTCAAACCCGAAGGTCACGGTGCTAGTGTCCACTGCGCTTGCATTGAAAGCCAGTGTGCTGCCTGCCTTGACGAACAGTTCTTTGATGCCGTCGTCATCGTCGCTGTCGAGTGCCGGGATGACTTCGACAACCTGGAAGTTGTCAACGTATATGGTGTAAACGTCTGTGCCACCTTCACCCTTGAGGATCAGGTGTTCGAGCACTTGCTGACCTGGAGCGAGGATGCTGTTGCCCGTCAGGGTCTGCATCGGTTCGTTCTGCATGTCGAACTCAAGTGTCGTCCAGGCGCCGGCGTTCACTGTGCGTGTTGGCACCGGTGTGCTGCCGATCTTACTGCCGACACCAACGTATTCGATGGCGCCGCTGATGCCGCCGTTCGCGCCGTTTTCAGCCGTCGTGCCAGTTTCGCGAATACCGACGCCCACCTTCAAGGTCTTGGTGGTGTAGATGTCGAATTTCAAACGCGCGCTGGCGTTGATCGTCGGATTCGGCAGGAACGTCGTATCCACTGTTGCCAGACGCAGCCAGTAGTTGCTGGTGCCGGTCTTGAAAGACCATTCAGCTTTCAGGACTTTCGCGCCTGCGCCTGCGTTTCCGGATGGGAACGAAGTGGTGATAGTGGTGTAGTTCGTCGCCGCCATATTCAGGAAGTTTGTCGTTGTGCTGGAGTATGACGGTTTGCGGAACATCACCTGTTCGTTAGGTGTGTTGTTCGTGAAGCTTTCGAAGTTCACCACAGGTTCAGTGATGCGTGCGGCGCCAAGTGTGAGCACCGGAGCGGTGTTTGCTGGAGTTACGATGACTTTGAATGACTCATCGGTGAAGAGCACTGGAGAACCGTTGTCCTGCACGCGAACAGTGAAGGTGTTGGTGCTGCTACCGCTGGATGGAGCTGCCCAGGAGATGACACCACTGCTGCTGTTGATGCTTGCGCCTGATGGAGCGCTGATCAGCGAGAAGCTCAAGGTGTCGCCCGGCAGATCGTCGTCGCCACCTTCCAGATCCCAGCTGAAGAGTTGACCGTTGGCGATGTAGATTTCATCTTCGGGCATGTTGCCGAAGTATGGCGTGGTGTTCACTTTGTTAACGATGATGGTGACGTTCCTGGTATCGCTCAACGCTGGCGAACCATCGTCAGTCACGCGGAGGCTGATAACGTTGGTGCTTGGACTTTGCAATGCGGTTGGTGTCCAACTGAACACGCCCGTGATTTCATCAATTGACGCATCGGCGGGCCCGGAAACCACACTGAAGGTCAAATCCTGAAGTGCGCCACCAGCGAGACGGTCCGCGTCGGTTGCGGTCGCCTGGAAGGAGATGGCAGCCAGGGTATCAACCGTGAAGGTGCTGCTGGTCTCGATCATTTCGAAGTCGTCCACATACACGTTGTAAACGCCCATGCCGCCGTTCGGAACGATGGCAAGCTCTTCAATCGTGCCTTTGCTGCCGTTCAGCACGCCATTGCCTCCTGTGAAGTTGAAGCATGGTTCGCTCGGCAGGTTGAACTCAACTGTGGTCCAGACACCCGCAGGAATTGTGCGAGTTGGAATCGGGCAGCCATTCGCTTGTTTGCCGGTGACACCCACATATTCAATCGGACCGGAAACACCGCCATTGAAGCCGATCGGAGCGTTGATGCCCGTTTCACGAACACCGATTCCCAGCTTGATTGATTTATCCGTGTAAATGTTGAACCGGAGTTTGCCATTGAGGTTGATGGTGGGATTCGGCACATGCGTGTGATTGGTACTCACGCTGTGGGTGGTGAGGCGCAGCCATGGATTGGTGGTGCCAGTTTTGAAGCTGAAGCTGGCACGCAGAGCTTTGTGGCTGGTGTTGTCATCGGGCAGCGGGAAATCCGGTGAGGTCACCAACAGAGTGCTGTTCGGTGTGGCATCAAGGAACGGAGTCGATGTTGATGAGAACAGCGGATGACGGAACATCACCACACCGTTTGGCTCATCATCCGTGTCATCGAAACGAGCGATGGTGTTAACTTTGGTGGATGTGGTTGGGATCGTGAGGACAGGAGCCACATTTACTTCGTTGACGGTCACAGTGAACGTGCGACTGGCGTTCAATGAAGGAACACCGTTATCGGCTGCCCGGACAGTCACTTGAACGACGTCAGGACCTTGCAGTTCGGTCGGAGTCCAGCTCAATGCGCCACTGGACGGGTTAATCGTCATCCCAGAAGGAGCGTTCAACAGGCTATAAGTGATGGTGTTCGCAGGACCGTCTGAATCGGTTGCAACTACAGTCACGTTCAGAGCAGTGAGTTCATTAATCGTCTGGTTGGCAATCACAGCCAGAACCGGTGCGGCATTCACTTCGTTAACTGTTACCGTGATGGTTTGCTGCGCATTGCTGCTTGGAGAACC
>JACDHS010000231.1 GCA_013820875.1 Verrucomicrobiota bacterium
AACCCTGATTGGTGAAGGTGACAAAATCAGTAGAGCCAGGGAACCTGGAGCGGATTCCAATTGTTAAAATCACCCCATGACATGGAGGAAGAGCCTGTCCAAATGGACGCTCCCGCCGGAAAAATTCCGCCGACAAGAATGCCAACGGCGATAACGAGGGAAGCGCTGAGTTTTAAGCACGATTTTTGGTTCATAGGATGTTTTTTGTTCGTAGCCGAGATGGAAGTAATCGTAATTTCATTGGAGTTGGGGAGAGTTGACATGAGTCATCCATTGAAAATCCGGTTCAAACGAAGGAAAAACGATTTTCACGCGCTCCGTCAATAAAAAATAATGGATAATATTTTATATTTCATTGCGTTTTGAATTCTGCTTTCAATAAAGAAACCTATGTCCGTTTTATACCCACGGCACCCGCTCCTTTCGTCGTCGCCGCCACTAACCCAACTTTCGATACTCGCGGCGTTTTAGAAAAAATTCGCGGGAGCGATTTGCGAATTTGCCAATGAATCGAGGGGTTTCCACCGGCCAAAACCGTTAAAACGCTTGTAGTGAAGACTCACCCCCTTGCGCACCCCCGCCCCGTTTGTGGCATGATCGATGCCGTATGTTTTTGCGCTCGAGCCAAAGAAAGAAAGACGGCAAGGAACATCGCTATTGGAGCGTGGTCGAAAATGTCCGTTCGCCTGCCGGGGCGGTGCATCAAAAGACCCTCCTCTACCTGGGCGATCTTAATGACGCGCAAAATGCCGCCTGGACCAAGGCCATCGAAGTGTTCAACGCCGACTCCGGCCGGCCTGAAACCCGCAGCCTGTTTCCGTCCGACCGCACGCCGCCCGCCACCATCGCGCCCGCGTTGTCGCTGCGCCTGGAGGATTATCAACTGAGTCGGCCGCGCCAATTCGGCGCCTGCTGGCTGGCCTGTGATTTGTGGCGGCAACTGGGCCTGGACCAATTCTGGGCGCAAAAACTTCCGCCCTCGCGCGAAGGCACTGATTGGGCGCGCCTGCTCCAGGTGTCCACCGCTTACCGGCTGATCGCCCCGGGCAGCGAATGGCGTTGCCATCGCCAATGGTATGATCAAAGCGCGATGGGCGATCTGCTGGGGCCGGATTTTCACTGGGGCGGCAAGGACCAGCTTTACCAGGTGCTCGACCGTTTGCTGGAACATCGCGGCGCGTTGTTCACGCATTTGCAAACGCGCTGGCAGGATCTCTTCGGGGCCAAGTACGACGTGTTGCTTTACGATCTGACGAGCACTTATTTCGAGGGCCAGGCCGGGGAAATTCCCAAGGCGCAATTCGGCCACAGCCGCGATCATCGCTCCGATTGCCGACAGGTGGTGATCGCGCTGGTGGTCACGCCCGAAGGTTTTCCCCTGGCCTACGAAGTGATGCGCGGCAACACCTCGGACAAAACCACGCTCCAAGAGTTCCTCGCCAAAATCGAAAAGCAATATGGCAAGGCCCAGCGCGTGTGGGTCATGGACCGGGGCATTCCCACCGAGGAAGTGCTGGCGGAAATGCGCGCGGCCGATCCGCCGGTGCATTATCTGGTCGGCACACCGCGGGCGCGGGTGAGCAAAACGCGGAGCCAATGGGAAACGTTGCCGTGGCAGAAAATCAAAAACACGGTTGAGGTGAAACTCTTTCGCGAAGGCGAAGAACTCTACGTCGTGGCCAAAAGCGGCGGGCGGCAGGAGAAGGAAATCGCCATCCGGCGCAAAAAGCTGGCGCGCTTGTTGTGGACGTTGCGGGCGATGCGACGCGAGACGTCGCGGGACCGGCTGTTGCTGCGATTGGGCGCGGCCAAGTCCAAGGCCGGACGGGCGGCGGCGCTGGTGGAAATCACGCTGCCGACGACGGCCACCGAAGGAAAGAAAAAGAAAAAAAGCCAGCCCTTGGCACCGGGCAGTTTCAAATTTCGACTGAAGAAAGCCGAGTTGAAGGAAGCGGAGTTATACGACGGCCATTATTTATTGCGCAGCAATCTCAGCGACAAGGAACCCGAATGGCTGTGGAAACTCTACACGCTGCTGGTGGAGATTGAAGCGGTGTTCAAGAGTTTTAAAAACGACCTGGGTTTGCGGCCGATTTATCATTCGGTGGAAGCGCGGATGGAGGCCCATATTTTCGTCTGTTTCCTGGCGTATTGCCTTCAGGTGACGTTGCGGCAGAGGTTGAGCGCGCTGGCCCCGGGACTGACGCCCCGGGCGGTGTTGGAAAAGCTGGCCGGGATTCAGATGCTGGATTTGGAAGTGCCGACGACCGACGCGCACTGGCTGGTGATGAGCCGCTACACGCAACCGGAAAAGGAGGTGGCGTTGTTGCTGGCGCGGCTGCACCTGAAGTTGCCCGACCAGCCGCCCCCGCGTCTGAGTGCCCAACGCACCCTGGCAATTTGAACTTGGTATGGAAAAAATGTAGTGAAGACTTTTGGGGTTCGCCCTGCGAAAAACCAAGGAAATCCGCAGGTCACCAAGAAAAAATACCGCGAGTATCGAAAGTTGGGTTAACGCGCCCTACCATCGCCAAATGGTGTTTTATACGTCAGCGCCGGGAACCTGGAAGTGGATGCGGTGGGTCAGGCGTTGCAGTTCGCCGATGGGAATCAAGCCTGCTTGCACTTTGCTCCACGCCATGTCGCGCAAGGAACGCCAACCGAATTTGCGCATCGTTTCCCGCAATTGTCCGGTCTTCAAACCTGGCTCGACCATGTCGGCGATTTCGTCGGTCAGCAGGAAGAATTCATAAATCGCAACCCGGCCGCGATAGCCTCGCTGCGTGCATTCTATGCAGCCGCGCCCTTTCCACGCTTTGACTTCGGAAGGCGTAATGCCCAACGCTTTGGCCATTTCTTTGCGGAGATTTTCCGGAATGGCATTGTCTTCCTCGATGCAATGGCGGCAGATGCGGCGCGCCAATCGTTGAGCAATGCTGCAAACCAATGATGACCCGATGAGAAACGGATCAATCTTCATGTCCATGAGACGGGTGATCGTGCTCACACTGTCGTTGGTGTGTAATGTGGAGAAAACCAAATGGCCGGTCTGCGCGGCGCGCACGGCGATCTCAGCGGTTTCGGCATCGCGGATTTCTCCAATGAGCACCACGTCGGGATCGTGGCGCAACACGGAGCGCAATCCAGCAGCGAAACTCAGCCCAATATCCTGCCGCACTTGAATCTGCGAAATGCCTTCCAATTGATATTCGACGGGATCTTCGATGGTAATGATTTTGCGCGACTCGTCATTGGCGTGTGCCAGCGCTGCGTAGAGCGTGGTTGTTTTTCCGCTGCCGGTTGGGCCGGTTAACAAAACCAAACCTTGTGGCAATTGCGTCAATTCGGCGAACAACGCTTCGTGCTGCGGCTCCATGCCGAGTTGTCCAAGATCGAGGAACAAACTTTGCCGTCCGAGAATGCGCAAGCAGACGGTTTCGCCATGTTTTGTAGGAATGACGGAAATGCGCAGATCGTATTCCTCGGTTCCCGTTTTCATGGAAATGCGCCCATCATGCGGCAATCGCTTTTCCGCGATGTTCAATCCCGCCATGATTTTGAGTCGCGATGAAATGG
>JACDHS010000028.1 GCA_013820875.1 Verrucomicrobiota bacterium
TCCGCGCATTTCTCCCTCGGTTACGTTTACAGAGACAACTTTCCCCGCATTTCTCCCTCGGTTACGTTTACAGAGGCAACTTTCCCCGCATTTCTCTCTCGGTTACGCCGACAAGATGGGCATTTTTTGGTTTCAGGTCTTTGTAAACGTAAGGATATGAGGAACATACGCCTCCACTAATCCTGAATCCCGCAGTTCAATACCGCTAATCAGAAGGGGGATTGCGAAGAAGGCCACTTGAAAAGCCAACCCCCTGTTGGGTGAAGTATTTGTTTCACGTAACCGCTTTTTCGTTAGCGACTATTAGCGAAGATTAGCGGTTCCACTGCCGTTTTGAGGTTGACCAACGAAAACCTCACCCGAACCTTCGGGGCACCCTTCAGTTGGTAAAAACAAAAAACAAACTGCAACTCCGTATCCGCCCGAAAATATCGGGGGGTGGTTTGAACCATTAACAGGGGAGAATAGGTCAAAAGCAGGGGGCAGAATCCAGCATTCCTCCGTTTTTAGAGAAAATCCGGCTAAACGCTTGCCTGAATGGTACGCGTTGTTACAGTTTGCGGCATCAAAACCACCAAATGGTGGTTCTTTTGTTTTTGAAAAAGCGCGTGAAAATCTTTAGTGGCACATCGAATCTTCCATTGGCGAAAGCCATTACCCAATCAATCGGGTTGGAACTGGGCAAATGCACTGTCTCAGCTTTTCCGGATGGAGAAACTTTCGTGAAAATCGAAGAGAATATCCGTGGTGAAGATGTTTTCCTTGTGCAATCCACCTGTCCGCCGACCAACCACAACCTGATGGAGATGTTCATCATGATGGACGCCATGCGCCGGGCGAGTGCTTCGCGCATCACAGTGGTTTTGCCATTTTATGGCTACGCCCGCCAGGATCGGAAGGATCAGCCGCGCGTTCCGATCACCGCCAAGTTGATTGCCAATCTTTTAGTTGCGGCCGGCGCCAACCGGGTTTTGACGATGGATCTGCACGCGCAGCAAATCCAGGGCTTCTTCGATATCCCGGTGGATCATCTATATGCCGCGCCGGTGATGTATGATTATCTGAAGAAGAAAAAGATTCCGGACCTGGTCGTGGTGAGTCCGGATGTGGGCGGCTTAAAAATGGCGCATGCCTACTCGCAGGTGTTGGAATCAGGGCTGGCGATTGTGGCCAAGCGCCGGAAGAGTGCGACGGAAACCGAGGCAATGGCAGTGATCGGCGACATTCGCGGCAAGAACGTGCTGATGGTGGATGACCTGACGGAAACGGCTGGCACATTGACGACTGCGGCAACGCTCCTGAAAAAGAAGGGGGCAAAGAAAATTTACGCCTGCGTTTCCCATGCTATTTTAAACGATCTTGGGATTCAAAGATTGAGAAAATCAGTCATTGACGAATTGATAACAACTGATACCGTCCTGCGCCCCGAGATAGACGGTGTCAATATCACGACATTGTCTGTAGCCGGGTTGCTTGGCGAAGCCATCAAGCGGATTGAGAGTAATTCCTCGGTTTCTTCGCTGTTTGAATTTAAGGGCGGACGGACCAGCTAATTGGCCGGACGAAGTAGAATTTATATGAAATCTGTATCATTGACCGCGTTCCCGCGCATTGCCACAAAAGGCAGCGCTGTTAAGAAATTGCGAGCCCAGGGCCGAGTTCCGGCTGTTATCTACGGGCGCAACAAACCGCAAAGCCTCGAAATCAACACCAAGGAAATCGAAACGATTGTTCATCATTCGGCTTCCGAAAACTTGCTGTTGGATCTTGCCGTAGACGGTGCGAACCGACTGGCTCTCGTAAAAGAGATCCAACATCACCCGCTCAGCCGGAAGATTTTGCACATTGACCTCCATGAAGTGGCCGAAGGCGACAAGGTAACTGTCACGATCCCTGTTGAGGCTATTGGCGAAGCTGTCGGGGTGAAAGCCGGTGGTGTTCTCGAGCATGTGCTCTTCAAAATCAAAGTTCGTGGAACTCCGAAAGATCTGCCTGAGATCATCAATGTTGATGTCAGTGCGCTCGAAGTTGGCAAAACGATTCATCTCGGTGAAATTCCGTTGCCTCCCGGAGTTGAAACGTTAGGCAAAAAAGAGATTTCGGTTTTCAGTGTGGCGGCTCCGAAGACAGAGGCAGCGGAAGTTGCAACTGAAGGCGCTCCTGCTGGTGCTGTAGAAATGACCAAGGAGAAGAAGGAAGACGCGGGCGCCAAGAAGAAGTAATTTCATCAGGAGCGACTGGACCTATACCCGTCGCTCCTTTAGTTTTGCCCACTCGTGGAAGAACAGTTTCTTATTGTGGGTCTGGGCAATCCGGGTCGCGAATATGCCCGGACCAGGCATAACGCCGGCTTTATGTTGGTTGAGAAATTGGCCGAACGCTGGCGTTTGGGGTGGTCGGACGAAAGAAAGTTCAATTCCAGGGTAGCGAAAGTAGGGCGCGGCGGTCGGAAGGTGTATTTATCGGAGCCGCAAACCTTCATGAACTTGAGTGGTAAAGCGGTTGGCCGGACGGCGGAGTTTTATAAAGTGCCGCCCAAAAGAGTTTTGGTGCTTGTGGATGACGCCGATTTGCCATTGGGGCAGATTCGACTGCGGGGCAAGGGGAGCAGCGGTGGTCATCACGGCATTGATAGCATAGAGCAGCATTTGGGAACGCAGGATTTTCCCCGATTGCGGATTGGAATTGGCCGGAAGCAGAGCAATGTTCGTGAGATCACGAATTATGTTTTGGGCCAGTTTGGTGCGGACGAGAATGAGTTGCTCGGCAAAGTTTTAACCAGGGCGTCTGACCAGGTCGAAAGCTGGTTGGATGAGGGGATCGAGAAAGCAATGACAAAATTTAACGGAGCCGTTGACTCCGGAAGAAAAGAAAAATGAAAAAGTACGAAGGTTTGTTCATATTGGATACTGCAGGCAGAGAAGAAGGCATCAAAGATGCCATTGATAAGATTTCTGCAGAAATCACATCTGCTGGCGGAAAAGTTGAAACCGTTCAGAAGATGGACAAGAAAAATTTCTCACGCGTGGCTGACAAACGTCATCAGTCCGGTTTCTACGTGAATGTTATTTTCGAAAGCGCTCCAGAAGCGATCAAGCAACTCCGCCAACGGTTCGTGTCGAATACCGACGTGTTCCGCGTCATGTTCACTCACGCTGGTGAACAGAAGGAACCGGGAGTCGCAACTGTAGCGAAGTAAGTTTTTGAGGGGACGTTGTTATGGCCAGTTTCAATAAAGTTATCTTAGCCGGGAACCTGACGCGCGATCCTGAATTGCGCTATACCTCCACCGGAGTTGCAATCGCGAAGATCAGCATTGCTGTAAACCGCAAATGGCGTAACGAAGCGGGCGAACAAAAGGAAGAAGTGACTTTTGTAGACGTTGATTGTTTCAGAAAACAAGCTGAGACAATCGGCCAATACATGAAGAAGGGGAGTCCCATTTTGATTGAGGGGCGGTTGAAACTGGATCAGTGGGAAGATAAACAGACTCAACAGAAGCGCAGTCGGTTGGGAGTGGTCATGGACTCGTTTGAATTCCTCTCATCTGGAACTCGCGCCGAAGGAAGCGGTGAAGCACCTGCGCCTCGCAGTCGTCCTGTTGCAGCAAAACCGTCTGCGCCAGCAAGCGAAGATCCCGATATGCCGCCGCAGGAAGAAGATGATGTCCCATTCTGAGCGGTTCAATTTTAACACTTAATTATCTCTAAATTTTATGGCAAAGACAGAAGTTATCCTGACACACAATATCGTCGGTCTCGGCGGTGAATCCGACCAGGTAAAGGTCGCCGCTGGCTACGCTCGCAACTATTTGCTCCCCCACGGTTTGGCTGTCCCGGTGACGCAATCCAACAAACGGCAGATCGAAGCCTTGCGCAAACGCCGTGCGGAACGTGAATCGCACGAACTGAACAGCATGACGGAACTCTCGAAGAGCGTTTCCAAGCTGATCTGTGTGGTGAAGGTCAAGGCTGGCGAAGACGGTCGCATGTTCGGTGCTGTGACTGCCGGCGCGATCTCCGATGAGATGAAGAACCAGTTCGAAATCAGCCTCGATAAGAAGAAAATTCATATTGAGAAGCCGATCAAGAGCCTGGGTGAACATGAAGTTGAACTTCGCTTGCACACGGACGTGACTTCCACGTTGAAAGTCCGTGTTGAAAGTCTCACTCCTCTGTCACCGGAAGCTATTGCTGCACAACAAGCGGCCCAAGCTCCTGCCGGAGAAACTCCGAAGACTGAATCCCGCGCCAAACGCGCTGGAGCAAAGAGCTAAAGAAGCAAAAGCTGCGGTTGATTGTAATTTGCAAGGCAGGTCGTTAACGACCTGCCTTTTTCTTTAATGGACGCAGCATCCCTTTCTGTGCTGTTTCAAGGATGAAAAGTAAGTGTGAACAGCGCATCAAGCTAAAGCTTCTTGGCCCGATAGAATTGGCAAGGGGAATTGGTGCCGTCGTCGTGAAATTCGACGATGCTGTTGCTGTTTACGATATTGGTGAAGCTCACCCAATTCGTAGGGGCAAGAATAGATGCACGTTCGATGAGGCTCGTTGAACCCAGTGCTCCGCTTAATAGGAAACGCATTTTGCCATCCTGTTCCAGGCCAAACTGTTTAAAGCGGAAAGGCACGGGATCGAGGGTGTCGGCGAGGAAGTTATCGAAGTAGGCTCCGCGGGCCGCTGGAAAAGTGGGAGTGTTGCCGGCGTGCCAGCGATAACCCATGCCCGTCTGACCTGCCGGATAGATCGTGTTATTCACCTGGGCCAGGAGTTCTCCATCCAGCAGGAACCTGATTTGATTAGTGCGCGCTTCGATCCTCATCGTGCGCCATCCGCTGGCAGGTTCGTAACGGGACGAGGATTGGAGATCAACGACAGTGGCGTTGGTGATGTAACCTGCCCGAAGTCTGCCATCATCATTGTCCCACACAATGGCGTAGCAATGACCGCCGCCTTCGAATGTGTCTGTCATGCCGGCAAATCCATCATCGCGGAGAAAAATGCCATACCGTTCCCATCTGCCGCTGCCGAGATAGGCTGGATTGTAGTTGAAATAGACATCGCACTGGACGAAGTAGTTTCGGTGTCCTGGTTTGCCGACGAGCACTGACTCTGCATATCCGTTTCCAGAGTTGTTTGCATCGGTCACGAAAAGTGCCTTGCCATCACCGCCCGGTGAAGAAGGGGTAAAGGATTTTACAACCGAGCGGGTGAATTTCGGACGACCAAACATCGATTTCCCAAGTTCAGAAAAAGATTCCTGGATGGGGAAATCGTGGGTCGGCAGCGTTGCTGTATTGATCGCTGGGTGAATTAACTCTGGATAAACGATCATTCGATTGTTGGGTTTCACCCACCCCCATGTCGCTGAAGCGCCGGGAAGGGGGATGCGATAGTAGCCATTGGTGATCTGATCGGCCACAAATCGTCCGCCACCAAACAGGACTTGCCCGAGTTGGCTCGCTCCATCGTTCGGCGTTGATCGGATCGAGTATTTGGTTTGAAGTTGCCCGGAGTGTACGTAAGTGACGTTGTCCGGCATCGCCTGGATGACCGTTCCGATGAAGACTTCTTCGACCTGGTCTGCCCGGATCCAGCCTGAACGATTGGAGCCATTGTTTGGGATGAACACGCGATAATAACCGCGCTTCGGGTAACTGGAGAAAAAGAGTTGTCCCTCGTGCGCTGTGCTGATTTGTGTGCTGCTGTCCAGGTGATCCGTTCGGATTACGGTGCTGTTGGCGGTCACCCGCACGACTCTGCCGATCTGATGATTGGCAGTTGCATTGAACATAATCGGGAATTTGAAATGCCCCCAATAAAATGGACACACCGGTGAACCGCCGCGGATTTCACTTTGGATGTGCAAATGTTCGGAAGTGGAATTGCCGGTGTTGTCGGAAAGCCCAACTTGGTCGCCGATACTGACACGCTGCCCATTCGTGGCCGTCACGGTCAGCATGTGCAAGTAGAGCAGATCAATGGATTCTCCATTTGGGGTAGGTGCATCGACAGCTATTCTGACGAAATTACCGTACGGAGTGCTGTGATCGTTTTTGGGGAAATGTGTCACTACTTCCGTCACTGTCCCTGCGACGGCTGCATACAGTGGCGTTCCGGTTTGGACGGCAATATCTGTTCCTCGATGATTATTATAAGCATTCGGTGAAATCCAGGTGGTACCGGAGTATCCGGTCCAGTCGGCTCGGTTGTTGCCGCCAACATCATAAATAAGATCGAAGAATGCTTCGATAATGAAGCCATCCTCAAACGGAAGAACCTCATAAGGCCCTGGAGAAATTTGAGCGCGCGCGGAAAGGAAGGGAAGGCACATAACCAGGAGAGTGGCACGCCATGCCAACCCTGCGGAGCAATATGATGATTTCATAAATTAAAAACGCCGATCGGGAGGAAGGTGAATCAAAAGTGAATTTTCATTGTCGCTTGGTCAAGACGTAAGTGAGTTCAGAATGACTCTTCGCTTGTGTCGCAGGTGGCGTCGGATAAATTGGCCAACGTGATTTGCGACATTTCACTCGGCACTCTGCGACAGAAAATTTGGGATGGTGAACGCATCAGCCCTGCTGAAGCGAGGCAGCTTTATCAATTGCCACTCGAAGAACTCGGTGCGCTGGCGGATCGCCGTCGGCAATTGACGAAGCGTGATGCTTACAATGGTCGCGGCAACGAAATCGTCACCTACATCGTTGATCGCAATGTAAATTACACGAACGTCTGCAATGTTTACTGCAAGTTCTGCGCCTTTTACCGGACGGAAAAAGAGAACGATGCCTACGTCATCACCCATGATGAAATGGACCGCAAGATTGAGGAGACGGTGGCGCTGGGCGGAACGCAGATCCTGATGCAGGGCGGGCATCATCCGAAGTTATCGATGCAATGGTATCTGGATTTGATTTTCCACATTAAACAAAAGTTTCCCGAGATAAACATTCACGGATTCAGTCCGAGCGAATTCGTTCATTTCCAGGAAGTCTTCCAATTGCCGGTCGAAGAAATCATTTCGCAATTTGTCAAAGCCGGCCTGGGTTCCATTCCAGGCGGCGGCGGTGAGATTTTGGTAGATCGCGTTCGGAAACGAATCGCTCCTTTGAAAGCGATGAGCGACGAGTGGCTGGCAGTCATGGACACAGCGCATCGGTTGGGTTTGTCTTCCAGCGCCACGATGATGTTCGGCCATGTGGAAACTGTGGACGACCGCATTGAGCATTTGGAACGTGTCCGCGTCCAGCAGGAGAAATCGTTGTCCTACGGCGGAACAGGATTTACCGCCTTCATCGGGTGGACGTTCCAGTCAGAGAACACAAAATTGAAGGCTCCGACTGTGGGTGCCCAGGAATATTTGCGGACACAGGCATTGAGCCGGATTTATTTGGATAATATTCCAAATGTCCAGAGTTCCTGGGTGACGCAAGGGTTGGAGATCGGGCAGGTGGCATTAAAATATGGTGCGAATGACCTCGGCAGCATCATGATTGAGGAAAATGTTGTCTCCCAGGCTGGCGCGACCTTTCGCATGGGTGTGGCGGATATGAAACGCTTGATCGAAGAACTGGGCTATGAGCCGCATCAACGTGATAACTGGTATCGCCTGCTGAATTGACCAATCTACGGCTTTCATTTTTTACCATCCTAAATGAGTTCCGACTTGCCCATCCTCAGCATCGTTCTTCCTTGTTTCAACGAAGAGGGGAACTTGCGCGCGCTGATTGCGGCTATCCGCGCAGGGGTCGAGCCGTTGGCGATTGGTTATGAAATTATCATTACAGATGATTGCAGTCGCGATGGTTCATGGGGTGTGTTGAAGGAATTGGCGGCGGAAGATCCGCGTATCCGCGTGCAGAAATTTGAATCCAATTGCGGCCAATCAGCGGCTATGTGGGCGGGAATGAAAACTGCGCGTGGCAAATTCCTGATGACCCTTGATGCAGACCTGCAGAATGATCCCCATGAGATCCCAAGATTTATTGCCGCCCTGGAGCATTACGATTGCGTCTGCGGTTCGCGGGTTGAAAGTCGCAGGAAAGGGGACAATTCCGTTCGGATCATTTCGTCGCGCATTGCCAATGGTGTTCGGAACTGGCTGAGCGGCGACACCATTTCTGATTCCGGTTGTTGTTTTCGCGCTTTCAAGCGGGAATGCATTGAGAACCTGAAGTTTTTCAAAGGGATGCATCGCTTTATGCCGACCTTGATCAAGCTGGAAGGTTTCAGTGTGACGGAAATCCCGATCGGAACCAATCCGCGGTTTGCCGGGAAGACAAATTACGGCGTGTGGAACCGGTTGTTTGCTTCTTTTTACGATTTGTTGGCCGTGCGTTGGATGAAAAGCCGTATGGTTCATTACAAAATTGCCGAGCGGATCAACTGATACTATGATGCAGTCCGTCAGCGGTTTATATGCCCCCTAAAAAACAGCGCGCTGAAAACAACAAGCCAGCGCTACGGGCCCGTTTATTCGGGCCGATGCTTGTCCTTCTTTTGGTTCTCCCGATTGTTTCCTGGATGGTCGCTTCCAAAGTGAAAGAAAGGACAGATGACGCGCGGTTTGTTTCCTACGGCAAACCGGGGCCATGGGGGAACATGGAATACGTGCGGATCGCAATCGAACTCCCCGATCATTATATCGACGTGGAAAATCTCGACCCCAACGATTGGTTTTTCAAAGGACAATCAAAGAAGGAAGCTTTGGGCATCCTGAAGCAGTGCGGGTTGACGGAAACACAATTGCGCGCCGTTGAAGCGTCTGAGTGGGAAAACGTTCCCGCAGGCAGCCGGGTTTTCCTGAGCGATGATTTGGTTTGGAACCTAAAGGGAGATTCTCGGGCGAAGCTCTACAGCTTCCTCGGACAGCACGAAGAGAACGTGGATCAATATAATGCCTTTGTTTATCGTCCGGATCGCGTTGAAGAGCGTCTGGCCTACAGCGGTTTAAATTCTGTTTCCATCAGCATGTTCAAACAGTTGTTGTATCCCCAGGAGTCACTTTTGCGATTTGCTGATGTGGATATTGTTTTGCGCAAAATTAATGATCGGGAGGAGCGAATGCGCTTTGTGAAAACAGTTTCCAGAAGGTCGTCCCTTCTTGTGAAATTGTCTGTCACGCCGGAAACGGACGTCGAGGGGTTGTTGAATTATTGGGGTGGTGGCGGGCGTGCGAAAGATCTGCGGCCTTTGTTGGAGTCACTCGCAAGGGTGCCGGGCGGTTGTAAGATTGATATTGCCCATTTGCTCCCGCCATTTGTTCGGCAAAGGCTCTATACTTACCCGCTGCCCGATAGCGAAGCCCATTTCGGTCGCCAGGACTGTCATTGGACGTCGTTGAACTTCTGGAATGACAATGCCGGGCGAGGTTTTGACAGTCCGGAAGCCGCCGCGAGCGCTGTTGAAGCGGGATACTTCCATGTAGCCGATGCCCTCGAGGATGCGCAATTGGGAGACATCATTTTCTTGCAAAGCCAGGATGGTAACTTGATCCATTCCGCTGTTTTTATTGCCGATGATGTGGTTTTTACAAAGAACGGGAGTGGCCCTAACCAGCCTTGGATCTATATGAAAATGGAAGACATGTTACCGTTCTACGATTCACCCAACGAGACGCCTCGCCTTCTCATCTATCGCCGCAAATCAGTTGAACTACAATGAAAACGCCCGCTCACCGGATGGCGCAATCCGATCCTCGAACAACGGTTCGAGCTTCGCGCTCGATTCTTATCGGCCTGATTCTTTGCGGAAGTCTTCTGGTCGGTTCGTGGATCTGGTTTGCTTTTTACCTCCGTTCGCACTCCAGCGCTTTAGCGAGTAAGGAAAATCTCCCCGAGTCGGATCAAACCTTCACGTCCCAACCGGGGCCCTGGGGGGAACTGGAGTGTACCCGCGTTACCATCGAATTGCCGGATCACTTCATCCAGGATGAGACGTTGACCCTTGCGCCAACCAGTTGGTTCTTCAAAGATCATTCACGGGAAAAGGTCATTGCGCTTTTCAAATCTGCCGGCTTGGATTCCGGGCAGATCAAATCGCTCATGGAGAAAAGCGAGTGGATGGAGACGGACAGGGGAATCAAGATTGTCCCAGAGGAGCAGGTGGTCCTCTCGCTTCGTCCGGAATCGCGCCAGAAAATCTATTCGGTCCTGGAGATATTTCCCGACAATGAGTTCTACTATGTGGCTTTTGTGTTTCGCGCCGAGCGACTCCGGGAACGGTTTGAGTATAGCGGTTTGCATCCGGAAACCATCAGGCTGTTCAATCAAATGACTTATCCACGCGGCAGCAACCTGGTGGTGTTTGCCGATTCGGAAACATTGATGCGCCAGATTCATGATCGTGATGAACGATTGCGCCTGGTGAAAACGTTGTCGCGTCGGAGCACCTTGTTGGTGAAATTGAAAATAACACCCGAGACAGACGTCGAGCAGTTGCTCCATTTTTGGGGGCAGGGGGGACGAGCCAAAGATTTGAAACCCTTGTTGCAATCTTTAGCCAAAGTCCCGGGAGGTTGTAAAATCGATATTGCTCATTTGCTGCCGCCATTCGCGCGGCAGCGGGTCTATACTTATCCCTATCCGTCGGAGACAGCTGAATCAAAAGAGAACTGTCATTGGACGGCTTTGAACTTTTTCAGTGACAACCCGGACCCTGACTTTTTGAAGTCGGATGTCGTGGAAAAGGTAATCCAGGAGAAGTACCAGCCAGTGACAGACGAATGGCGGATGGGCGACGTCATTTTTCTGGTGAATGCAAAAAGCCAACTGGTTCATTCCGCAGTCTATATCGCCGACGATATTGTTTTCACCAAGAATGGTGTGAACCCAAGCCATCCGTGGGTTTACATGAAAATGGAAGACATGCTCCTCTATTATGAAACCCTTGGTGAACCATTGGAACAATGGATTTACCGGAACAAAGAGTTTGCAGAGCAGGTGGAGTAAGGGCTATCGCTCGCCTTCGAAGACACTGTTGAAGATTACTTCCTTGATTTTCCAGATGAGCGCCATGGTCATCGCCAGGGGCATTAACACCAGGAACAACAACAACCAAATTCCAAAGGGCTCTATTGTATTTAGAAAAGCGATGATTATTCCCGGCAGCGTTGTGACGTTCGTGAGGATAACGTGAAGGACAACGAGGACGGGGATGATTAGCAGCAGGCTTCGATTAAAGGAGGTGAACAGTTTTGTTTCCATCCGCAAAGCTTCATCCGGCAGCATTGCGGTGAGTCTCTGCAGCACGTAGTTCAAGTTGTAGAGGAAAAAGATGCTGCAGAACGCGAGAATTCCTACTGCGACCCGGAACAGGAGCACATAAGGCGCTTTCTGCCACCAGTAGAGAAACGGCACCAACCCCAAATTGATGAAAATTAAAATCTGAGCACTATCCAATGCCCGTATCCAGATGCGTTCCTGCTTTTGGAAATGGCGCAATTGCAACAAGCCAAACATGAGCAGGCCAGTCACGAGCAGCGAAGGGAAAATCGCCATACTGCCGAGCAGATCCAGCCAGTTGGTTTGTGCCGTTTGCACATAGGTGATCAGCGCCAGAGGCAATCCCCAAAACAAAGAAGAAAGACCGCGCACTAACCGCGCCAAGGAACGCAATAATTCAGCTTTGGCTGGGTCAGAGGACATGTCTGTGTTCTATCAGATCGTCAGGTAGGTATAATCTTTGAGGCCGCGCTCATAATCATCGAGCAGGCGCATGCCTTCAGAGGGTTTCAGGCGATCAGATTTGATGGCTTCATCAATCTGCGCTTTCATTTGTCGTTTCAATTCGTTTTCGTCGTATTGAACCGCCGAAAGCGTCTCGACAATAGTGTTCCCTTCGATGATTTCCTCCACGTAATAACCGGATGGCTCATCAGGATCGAGGAAGACGTGAACTTCATTGACGCGTCCAAACAAATTGTGGAGATCCCCCATGATGTCCTGGTAAGCCCCCATCAGAAAGAATCCCAGATAGTATGGTTCAACACCCTTGCCATTTTCGATCAGGCGATGCATAGGCAAAGTGTCGCGCACATCCCGCAGGTCGATGAATTTGTTGATCTGCCCGTCAGAATCACACGTGATATCGACGAGGGTGCCTTCCCGTGTGGGGCGTTCATTCAGCCGATTTATCGGCATGATTGGAAAGAGTTGTCCCAGGGCCCAGTGATCGAGCAAAGACTGGAAGACCGAGAAATTACAAAGATATTGATCGCCCAAACTGTCTTCGAGCTTCCGGATTTCTTCGGGGATGTAGGCCTGTCCCTTGTAGCTTTCTACAACTGCCTGACCGATCTCCCAATACAAGGTCTCAATCTTCGCTTTATCAGGGAGATCAATGAGCCCGAGCGTGAACATGTTGTGAGCGTCTTCCTTCCGCTCAAGGGAATCGTGAAAAGCTTCAAGCTTGTTCGATTTTCCAAGGTTCTTTCGAATATCGAGCAACTCCTTTACCAGGGCATGCTCATTTTCGCCGTATTGAAATTGGTCGCTGCTCCGGAGCTTTTCAATGGCTCCAAACACTTCCACGATCAGGACACTGTGATGAGCCACGATGGCGCGTCCGCTTTCGCTGATAATGGTCGGATGCGGCACTTTCTCCTGGTTGCAGACATCAGCGATGTAATAGACGATGTCGTTGGTGTATTCCTGCAACGAGTAGTTCGTGGAACTGTCAAACGCCGAGCGGCTGCCGTCGTAATCCACGCCCAACCCGCCGCCGACATCAACGAACTCCAGATGAAAGCCCATTTTGTAGAGCTTCGTATAGAAACGCGTTGCTTCCTGCACCGCCTTTTTGACCGTTAAAATATCAGGTACCTGGGAACCAATATGGAAGTGCAGCAGTTTGAAACAATGTTCCAGTTTCTCGTTGCGGAGAATTTCGGTGGCAGCGAGCAATTCCGCAGTGCTTAAGCCGAACTTCGCATTTTCGCCTCCGCTCTCCGCCCATTTTCCGGCGCCTTTGCTGGAGAGCCGGGCGCGAATTCCAATGAGTGGTTCTACCCCGACCTGTTTTGAAATCGCAATGATCTGCTTCAGTTCCTCAAGCTTCTCCACCACCATGATGACCCGTTTGCCGAGTTTGATGCCGGTAAGCGCCATCTTGATGAAAACCGCATCCTTGTAGCCGTTGCAGATGATCAAACCGCCAGCCTGGTTTTGCAGCGCCAATCCTGCGAAGAGCTCCGGTTTGCTCCCAACTTCCAACCCGAACTGGAAAGGCTTGCCGGCATCGAGAATTTCTTCCACCACCTCGCGCAGTTGATTCACTTTGATGGGAAACACCCCGCGATATTTGCCCTGGTAATTAAATTCAGTGATCGAGTTGCGAAAAGCTTCATTGATCGCTTCGACCCGGTGGCGAAGGATGTCCTGGAATCGAATGAGAAGCGGAAACTTCAGCCCGCGCCCCTTCGCTTCTTCGATAACGTCGGTCAGATCAACGGAGGCGCCTTTGTCTTGCAACGGACGCGCAACCACACGACCAGCTTCGTTAATGTCGAAGTAATTTGCTCCCCATCGGTTGATATTATAGAGGTTGCGCGCCGTTTGGATGTCCCACGGCTGCACGGGCTCGGGCAATTCACTCATTTTCCAGACAATTCAATGTGAGCGCACTATAAGGATGCTCGACGAGATTTCAACTAACGGATTAAAAAAACTGAAGGAGCAGCAGGTGGGTTCTGCCGATCTATCGCACTTGGAGGCTGGCTCAGGTTAGTTTCGCAGTGGAGTTGCGTTCTGCCAAAAGCGCAAAGGAGCAGGAGGCGATGTGTTTTCCACTGAAGATGCCATTGGAGCGATGGTGTTTGAGGTAATGAAATTTTCAATCGGAGCCGTCAAATGAAAGCCTTCGCGACTGCTTTCGAGGGGAATGCCAATTTCATCGCGCATCATGTGGAGCGTTCGGCGAATGGTTCGTGAATTCACACCGATTGCCTGGGCTAGTTCAGCAGCTTTGTGTGGCCTGCCATCGCCAAAGATATTGAGCAAGTTGGCGATGCGACCGGATAGGGTGCTATAGCGGGAAATCCCGCGTTGAGGATTAGGGTTGAGACGTTGCATATTCCATTAGTTTTTGGACGGAACCTGAATCTGAAAGGCCTTTGACGAGAAAACCTTGGGCACCTTGTCTAACGTATTGAATGGCGGCAGAAACTTCAGCGGCATGCGCCAGGACGAATACGGGCACATCATGTTGATGTGATCGCGAGAGTGAGCGCGATTTAATATCGGCAATGTCGCCCGGTTGAACAAAAGCAATATCAATGAAGATGCCGCTCAGTGACTGCGATTTCATCTCCTCTTTTGCAGTATCCAGATGTTCTGTCTGAATGACCCTTACCGGTAAACCACTGGTCAAAAATCGAGTTTCTTCTTTGCAGTCATTAACAAAGAGAAAGAGGGACATCAGTTGTTCCGATTCTGGCATAACTCGATACTATCCGAATCGCTAGCTAGAATCCTGCCAACAAGAAAATGGCGCTTCATGGGGAAAGTGGGGGGATTTTATTGTCAAAAATGAAATTTGTTCTCAACTCTGCGAAGAACGGATGAATTAACGTTCACAACCGTTTGCGCTTTCGTTCCAGGCGGTTTTGTGCTTGGATTGGTCCGTGAATTTATGCACTAATGCGCAGGGCCTGCACACTCCAGCATTCCGGCAGAACGAAAAACCTTTGTGACCAAGAGCTTATGATGCAAGCTGCTGTTATTGCCGTTTCAGTCGCCTTCGGACTCTCACTTTATATTTTTGTTGTCTGGAGTGTTCAGAAAAGTCGTTCGCGAAGGCGGCATGGTGCCGCTCAACGTTACTACTTTTCCGTTCGTAATTGATTTGAAGCGTGGGCGGGTGATCAGTTTCCTGCTTTTACTTCCACAATGTCGTGCGGACCAGCTTCGCGTTGCCCGGCCGAACTGACCTGAATATAACGGGCGCGTTCCTTCAATTGAGCCAGGTTGGCGGCTCCCAGGTAACCCATCCCGGATTGAATTCCCCCGATCAGTTGCGCCAGAATTGCATCCACTGATCCTGAAACTTCCTTCAAAGCTTCCACACCTTCGGCTGCCATTTTGCGGGAAGTATCAGATGTGTGGCCATAGCGCGCCGCGGAACCGGATTTCATCGCCGCGAGGCTGCCCATCCCACGATATTGCTTGTACATTTTGCCGCCGATTTCCATGATTTGTCCCGGCGCTTCAGCGCACCCGCCGAATATCCCGCCGCAGATCACCGCATTGGCGAGGGTGAGTGCTTTGACAATATCTCCTGATTTTGTGATGCCGCCGTCTGCGATGATGTTCACTTTTTTCTGGGCAGCGGCACGCGAGGTGACGTAAAGGGCGGTGAGTTGCGGGATGCCGACCCCGGCCACGATGCGTGTGGTGCAGATCGAGCCAGGTCCCTGGCCAACTTTGATCGCATTCGCCCCGCAGTCCGCCAGGTATTCGACTCCCGCCGCGCTCGTTACATTTCCCGCGATGATCGGCAGGTTGGGAAAGGCGTTGCGAATGGTTTTCACCGCCTCGCCCACTCCTTTGCTGAAGCCGTGCGCGGTTGAGACGGCGACGACATCAACGCCGCGCTCCACCAATGCGCTGACGTGATCCAGCACTCTCCTTTTATCCAATTCGCCGAAAGCATTGCGAGTGGTCGAAACGGCCGCCCCGCAGATCAGCCGGAAATGCGCATCCCGAGCCGGACGAAACTGCGCATTGCGTTCCAGCATGATGCGTTCGACATCGCTCATCGTGAACAAACCTTGCAAATGATCTTCGTCATCCACGACCAGCAATTTGTGAATGCCAGGGTTTTCCTCGAAAAACGCGTCCGCGCGGGCAATTGGGTTTGCGCCGAGTTCCTTTTTGTTGATGGTATGGACCTGGGATCGCGGCGTGAGAGCTTCAGCCACTTTACGTTTTGCGTAGCGCGCCTTGACGGCATGACCGGGGAGCAGCCCCCACAGTTTTCCGTTCTGGTCCACGACAGGAAATGTGCTGAAAGCAAAACGTTGCTTCTCGATAGTGTCCAGCACGTCGCCAATGCGCTGGTCCGGATCCACCTTCACCGGTTCCTGGATCAATCCATGAACATGTTTCTTCACACGGCTCACTTCCAGCAACTGATGCTTCTCCGGCATGTTGTAGTGAATCAGGCCGAGTGCGCCATTCAGGGCCATGGCGATCGCCATCCGTGATTCGGTGACGGTATCCATGTCGGCAGAAATGACCGGGATATTCAGGCTTAAACCTTCTGCCAAAGATGTTTCGAGAAGGGTATCGCGGGGAAGTATCTCGGAATATTGGGTAGCCAGCGTGACGTCGTCGTAAGTCAATCCCACCTGGTTCGATCCCGTAAAAAATCTCTCCGCAGGTTTGTAGAACTCTGAATCAATTGAAGAAAGCTCGTGCGAAATTGCCATAGGCGAACATGCCCGATGGAAGCGCTTCCAGGCAAGTGAAGAATCGTGTTTTGAAAAACAACGAGAGCCACCAACCCGTTATCCTGCTACGGGGCCTTTGTCATTGGTCCAATTGCATTTTGGAATTCCCTGGTCACCTATGATCTCACTCGGCCACCGACGCACCGGACGCGAAGCCGTCCCTCATCACTTCCTTGATTTCCTTCGGCTTCAACATGCGTTCCCAAATCATGACCTCATCGATTTCACCCTTGAAGAAATACGCGGGAGGGTCGCGGTAAAGCGCGCCGATCGAGAGGTAATCCAGCGCCAGGTTCGGGCGTTCATACCTGTATTCGGTATTCTGTTCTCCATTGACGAAAACCTTCGCGGAATTGCCCAGGTTTACCCAGGCGATATGAGTCCATCGGTTGTTAAAAACGATGCCTTCAGTTGGAAGATTGTTTAAAATCTCACCCGTTTCGCGAACGAACACATTGAGTTGACCACTTGTCCCTTCGCGATGAGTCCCCAGCAGGAAGAGTGGCAGCTTATTATGGCTGGATCCTTCTGCGAACAACATCCGGTTATTTTGTCTCGGCTCACCGCGGACCCACATCGCAATCGTGAACTCCTGCCTCGCGTAAATCGGTAGATCGCGACTGCTTTGCTTCTGCAGCGAGAGAAACTGCGATCCGCCATCGAGGGAAATCGCATTCCCGAATTTTCCCGGAACAAGGTTGGTAATGGTGATATTGTGGGCTTTAAGGTGGTTTGTCCCGACAGTGTCCCGCACCAGGCCGTCCTCCACCGAATCCATCGACCAGTACATCAGCAGGTCATTTCTCAGGCTTGCTTCCATCCGCCCCGCAGCCATCACGCAGACTGCGACGGCCACCCCCCAAAGCAACAGATTCCTCTGAAATGACGTTTTCATCTTACTCCACAAATTCCAGTTCCTGCCGGTGGGGAATCAATCCCCGTTCAAAGGCTTTTCCCAGGAATCGGCGGATGGATTCCCGCCCTTTGTCGCCGTAATCCAGTGTCCAATGGTTCACATACATCCCGACAAATTGATCCGCCAGCTCGTGTCCCATGTCGCGGGCATACTGCAAGGCATGTGCCACAGCTTCATCTCGATGATCTAAACTGTATTGAATACTCTCGGTTAAAATCTTCGAAATTGTTTGGCGCACGTCTGGCGCGAATTTTTTGTGAATCACATTGCCGCCCAGAGGCAGGGGAAGCCCTTCGTTCTCGCGTCCCCACCAGACCCCGAAATCTTCACAAACCACTAATCCTTCATTTTTGTAGGTGAGTTGGCCTTCGTGGATAATCAACCCGACATCCGCATCGCCTTTTCGCACAGTTGCAAAAATCTCGTCAAACGGAACCACCATGAACTTGAACTGCTGCGCGTCCATTCCCAGCCAGAGTTGCAGGGCAAGGAACGCACTGGTCATCGTGCCAGGGACGGCGATCGTTTTTAACGCGATCTCATCTTTTGTGAACGGCTCTTTGGCGACCAGCATTGGTCCATAGCCATCTCCCATGCTCGCGCCGCTCGGCAGCAGCGCATATTTATCACTCACATAAGCGTAGGCATGGATGCTGATGGCGGAAATGTCCAACTCGCCGCGAGTGGCCCGGACGTTCAAGGTTTGAATATCCTGGAGGATATGTTCGAACTCAAAGCCATTGGTCGGAATGAGTCCTTTCGCGAGGGCATAGAACATAAAGGCATCATCCGGGTCCGGCGAATGTCCAAGGGTCAACTTCGTTTTCTCCATGAGGGCACAAGGGAAGCCTCGAACGGCAAAATTGTCACGGCTGAAAATGATTTGATAAGCAGTGGGAATTTCCTCCCGGCCCGGACCCAGGAGAACTCACGTCCGCACCATTACAACCGCACTCCGCACACTTTCCCCACCATTATTCAGCGCAGAGATGGTGACCTCCACCTCCGCATTCGCTGGCAACTCTTCAAACATGAAATCCGTATCCGCAGGCGTGCCCACCACTCTCGGTTCTTCATCCACTCCCACCACTTTGATGCTTACCCGGTAATACTCTGCTCCCGGTGCTTTATCCCACTGCACCGCCACCGCATTCTCCGCAACCGAAACCACCGTGACATTCGTCGGCGCATCCGGACGCACCTTTGCGCCCGGCTTGTTGAAACCAAACGCTGCCCAACGCTCATCCAGCGGGGTGAGTCGAACACTCAATTCCTTAATCAATGCCCGCAACTGCTTGCGAACCTGGGCCGCCCGGAGATCGCGTGCCGTCATCGCTAGTTCCCAGATCGTCTTCTGGCGATTCACCGCATTGCGCGCGGCGATTAACTCGTTGTGGACCGTGGCGGCGCGTGCTGCGGTTGCCTGCAGCGGCGTGTTTTCATGCTCGGGATGCGCCGTGAGATAAGCTTTCAACGACAATAATCCCGCCGACAGCTTGTCTTCATTGCGCGGCACGCTCAGAGAATGGACAAACCCGGTTTCATCCCAGGCGGAGGAATATTGTTTGCCCAAATGCGGTTTCAAGACATCGCGCGCCACGTACATATAATCGCGCCCAGTCGCCTTGGCGGTCCTGAACGCCTTCAGTCGTAACAACAGCTCCGCTTTGGCTTGTTTGGTGGCTGTTTCACCTGCAATCAGACCGGAAAGACTGGTGTTCATCGCGTCCGACGTCACCAGGCTCAGGGTGAGTGGACCCGCATAAAGTTCTACCCCGGCAATCGCTGCCGAGAATTGCGCCACCACCGTCCCATAGCTCTTTTGAATATCATTTTTCATCAGTATTGACTCACTTTCTGTTGTCAGAACCGTTCCCGTCCCGAACAAAGCATGTTATGCCACAAAGGGACCATTCAATGTACTGGCAAAATTTGTCCCCAAATTTTGCCAGTACTCCGGCCCCCTGATTCTATTGATGATTCTGCATGAAAGTTTTTTTTATCTTGACGTTGGGAGAGGAAGACAGTGAAGCACCCTCCGACGTCGGAAGGCCACTCGGTCGGACCCGCAGACACACCCTCCGACGTCGGAAGGCCACTCGGTCGGACCGACAGACACACATTCCGACGTCGGAAGGCCACTCGGTCGGACCGACAGACACACCTTCCAACGTCGGAAGGTCACTCGGTCGAACCAACAGATACACCTTCCAACGTCGGAAGACCACTCGGTCAAACCTGCAGACACACCTTCCAACGTCAGAAGGCCACTCGGTTGAACCGACGGATACACCTTCCGACGTTGAAGGGGGGGCGGGACAGCCTGTCCCGACTTCTATCTGACGCGGAATTGCTGGTCGGAGAGGGGTAGGGGAGAAACGACAAATGCGACTCTGGCTTCTCCTTTCTTTCCTGTTGCGCCCAAGAGATCACAAAATACACTCCTCTCCATGAGCTTGTCTCCCCTCACAATCAAAAATCCAAACGATCCCACAGGCAAGTGGCACTCAATTTATCAATGGGTGTTCGAGATGTTGATGTATGTCACCGCTAACGGTCAGGACGAACCAACGCCACCGTTCGGAAAGACTCCCACACCATCTGAAAACGAGGCCTGTGATGCATGGCTGCGTAAAGTCGTTTTTATACGGGAGGTTGATGAACGACACGTGCCGGAACGATCACACTTGAGTTGGCTCTTCGCTCGTCTCCTTGTCGCGCGGGAATACGTGGATGATCAGATTAGAGGCTTCGCCGCTCCTCCTCCGGGGCAAAGCGGGAACGACACCATGTTGCATCTACTGGTCGATCGATGGCATGAAGAACTCCACAAGCTCTGGTCGGACTTCGCTTATGATGGCAAGAATGTCCGCTTCCGCGATCGCACGGTTATGGTTCGTCCGAACAAAACGCATTGGTTGACCGGAGAAGATCCAGGGAATACGGATGACACAGCAGTCACTTGGAAGAACCTGCACAACTTTGCAGAAATGTTGGCTGCGGCAATGTGCCAACGGGTGGAGATGAAGCTGCCTTTCGGTGAAATGCCCACCCCGAAAATGGATGCACGTTGCGACAATTGGTTCAAAAAGTTTTTCAGTTCCGAAAATGCCCGGAATTCTGTGGAAAGCTCGCCGCTGGACCTTGCCCCATGGTTGGCCGCACGACTGGTGGTTGCCACCGGGATTGCATTTGGAAATATGGAAATGAACCCAAACCCGCCCACAGAAAAAGCATTGTGGATCTGCCTGCGCAACATCGTCATCACTCGATGGAACCAATCCGCTAAACAACTTTGGAAGGGCATGTACATGAAGGAAGATGGCAAAATCGGTTTCCGCGGAGATCCAACAGTTGATCACCTCCAATCCAAAAGCATCTTCTTTTCCATGAACTGATCTATACATTCATAAACCACATGATCAATCGTTTCCCCGGCAACCAATGGAAGAGCGGAGTCTATGGCCCTGATGAACCCATCGAATCCCTTAAAATAGAAAAAATTGAGCCCTGCAGTGCGGCCCATTTCGGATCCAAGTTTCCAGACACAGGCCTTTTCAAGCAATTTGCGATGGGACCATGGCACGAACTGCGCAGGCACATGTTGCTGTTCGCCGGTCATGTCATGCCGGCGAACGGGAAGGAAGTTTCACCACGACGCGATCCCGGAGCAGAAATCGAAAAGCGATGTGATCAATGGATCGTCCTCTTCTTGATGGCCGTTGATGAAGGCGAGGTGCTCATGCCGCCACCAAAAGATCTTCGCAAATGGCTTTATGCCCGGGCATTGATGGCACTCTCATTGATTGATTATGAGATTCGCACCCAGGAAAAACGAGAGGAACCCGACATGAAGAACAATTTCAAAAGCGAGATTGGATCACGTTTGGTCATCTTTTGGCAGGAAATGGGCAAGCAACGCTGGCTGGAGACCGACCCGGACAAAAGTTCCACAGCAGAGTAGAAATCCAATTCAACGTCATGAATCGATTCTCCCGAACAACAAAGAACCCGAACGATCCCGAAGGAAGGTGGAATCACGTCCAAAGCTGGGTTTTCACCCTCCTCATGATTGTCACACAGAATGGGATCAACGAGCCCACGCCACCACTGGGCAAAACTCCATCCCACGAAGTCGATGCAGAGTGCGATGAATGGGTTCGCAACCTGGTAAAGCAGGATACAGTCGGACTGAAGAACATCCCCAGCCCGAAGTTGGCTCCATGGCTTTGGGCCAGACTGCTGGTGGTTCAGGAATACATTAAAGATTTGATCGAAAGCCAAGCTCTTGCGCCCAACCATCCAGGAGGAGTGCAACCTGCCTTGGAAGATATTCTCGTGAAACAGTGGCACGAGCACCTCCACAAACTTTGGTCCCAGTTCAGTTACGAGGACTCAATGTTAAATTTCGGTTCACGCATGGTGCTTTTTCGGCCAGGTCGTGATCACTGGACAATTGCCCGGAATACCGATGAAGACATGATGGCTGTGACTTGGAAGAACGTGCATTTCATCGCTGACTTGTTGGCAGTGGCGCTAAGCCAGAGAGCAAAGTTGAAACTTCCGTTTGGTCAATTGCCCACGCCGGAAATCGATGCCCGTTGTGATAAATGGTTGAAGAGGTTTTTCCCGTGCAAGGATCCTGAGAAGATGGTGGACACCTGCCCGATGGCATTGGCGCCATGGCTGGCGGCACGAATGCTCACAGCCACCGGGGTTGCATTTGGAAACCTTGAATACAACCCGAATCCACCACCTCACCTATCTGTCTACTGCGTTTTGGAAGATCTCGTGATCCCCCGATGGAACTTCACTATGAAACAGTTGTGGCTGGGCGTTTACATGAAGAAAGACGGCAAAATCGGATATCGCGGAGATCAAACGATGGATCATCTTCAATCCAAAGGCATCTTCTTCTCCATGAATTAAGAGATTACGCAACCTCCAGCAATACCTCTGGATGCTTTGCCGCAATCTTCAGGAGAACCTTTGCTGGCCCAGTCGGTTTGCGGCGGCCTTGTTCCCAGTTTTGCAACGTATCCATGCTGATCCCCAGGATGTCAGCAAACTTCGACTGAGAAAGTTCCTACGAACCGCTCTGCGGTCGCGCCGCGCTCCGTCTGCCAGCACCCACTTTTAATCGCCCCCCCCCGCAGCGACCGTCGTGAATTGGTGGAAGACATTTTCTTTCCGTGTGACTAAATTTGCGGCATACGCATGCCCCAAACGGCAGAGAATCAACAAGAAAGGCTTGATGGCCTCCTGCAACATGCATTGCTTTTGGATCTGGAAGTTTCTCATCAAGGGAAAATCTTTAAGATTGGAGCAGTGCTGGGAAATGCGACGTTGCCGCGCTCCGGTCAATCCAGCGCAACACTGCATGAGTTGTCTGTCATGGGCCAGTCCGCGAACTGCGTTCTTGGACATAATTTGGTTTCGCACGATTTAACAATCCTGCGTGAAACTGCTGCCAATCATCCGCTGCTAAAATTGCCAGTCATCGACACACTGCTCTTGTCGCCAATAGCGTTTCCTGAAAATCCTTATCATCGGCTCATCAAAGATTACAAACTGGTTCGCGAAAGCGTTAATGATCCAGTGGCGGACGCTCGGCAGGCCGCTATGGTTTTCCAGGATGAATTCCGCTCTTTAAGTGGACTGAGACAAACCGAGCCGCGCCTTTTCGAGTTGCTCCATTTTTTGCTGGCCACACCCGATGAAACGACGCCCTCCATATCCAAAGGAATGGAGCTATTCTTTGGCGCGCTCGGTGGGAGCATTCCGTCCAGAACAAGAGCGCTTGAGCTTTGCCGTGAGTTGTTCGCTGAATGGGCATGCAACAATAAGCCAGTGGAGGAATTACTCTTTCAAACCGCCAACTCGCGTTTGTCTCTAGCCTATGCACTGACATGGCTGCGTGTTGCAGGAACCAATTCTGTGCTCCCACCCTGGGTGCGTTTGCAACACCCATTAACAGGCAAGTTGATCCAGTGGTTGCGGGAGTCTCCGTGCGATTCACCCGCTTGTTCATACTGCCGCAAAGTGTATGACGCTCGGGAACAGTTAAGCCGATTTTTCAATTGGACCGAGTTCCGAGCTCTTCCGAAGAGCCCAGGCGGCGGCAGTCTGCAGCAAGAGATTGTTGAAGCTGGCCTGCGTAACGAATCAATGCTCGCGATTCTTCCCACCGGCGGTGGCAAGTCGATCTGCTTTCAATTGCCCGCGCTGACCCGCAATTTTCGTCGTGGTGTCCTCACCCTTGTCATCTCTCCGCTACAAGCATTGATGAAAGACCAGGTGGAAGGATTGATTCGTCGCACCGGCACACCTTTCGCCGCGGCGCTCTCTGGATTGCTGACCCCGATGGAGCGGGCCGATGTTCTTCAACGCGTACGGATGGGCGACGTCGCTTTGCTTTATATCTCTCCGGAACAGTTGCGTAACCGTTCTTTTTGCAAAGCGATTGCGCAACGCGAAATCGGCTGCTGGGTTTTCGATGAAGCGCATTGCCTTTCCAAATGGGGTCACGATTTTCGGCCCGATTATCTTTACGCCGGTCGTTTCATTCGCGAGTTCGCGAGGGAGCAAGGTGTTGAGATTCCGGCCATCGTTGGATTCACTGCGACTGCCAAGCGCGATGTTAAAGAAGAGATCATTACGTTTTTTCAAACTGAAACCGGGCGTGATCTAAAACTGTTCGAAGGCGGGGTGGAACGAAACAATTTGAAGTTCCAGGTGCAGTCCATCACCAGGCACGGGAAACTGGAAAGAATTCACGACCTGCTCTCGGATCGGTTGGGCCAGACTTCGGGCGGGTGCGCGATTGTTTTCCGGGCGACGCGAGATGCCACTGAACAGACCGCCAAATTTCTACAGGAGAAGGAATGGTCTGCCGCAAACTTCCATGCCGGATTAACTCCACCAGAAAAGAAACGTATTCAGGACGAATTTCTTGCCGGGAACACGAAAGTCATTTGCGCCACAAATGCTTTTGGGATGGGCATAGATAAGGAGAATGTGCGCCTGGTGATTCACGCCGATACGCCCGGATCTCTGGAGAATTACCTGCAGGAAGCCGGACGCGCAGGACGCGACGGTCTGTTGGCTGAATGCGTTTTGCTTTACGACGAAGATGATTGCGAAAAGCAGTTTCGGCTCGGTTCTTTTTCGGAATTAACCCGCCGCGACATTGCACAGATCCTGCGCAGTTTACGCAAATCGGCGCGTGGAGAAAAAGAGGAGATCGTTATCACCGCGGGCGAAATCCTGCGCGACGAAGACATTCAAACCAGCCTGGACGCGCAGGATCGCAATGCCGACACCAAGGTGCGTGCTGCCATCTCCTGGCTGGAGCGCTCTGGCTTCCTGCAACGTGATGAGAATGTCACCAATGTTTTCCAGGCCCGATTGTTGGTGCGGGATTTGCACGAGGCTGAGGCCAAAATGAATTCCTTGAATCTTTCCCAGAATGAAAAGGCACTTTGGCTCGCCATTTTGCGGGAGTTTATCAATGCCGGAATCCAGGACAGCTTGACGGTGGATCAACTCGCGGTTTTGCCGGAGTTCGCTTCCTATGCCAAAGGTGGTCCCAACAGTGGCGCGAAAGTGAACCCCGAGTTTATCAGTGGCAAAATCCTGAAAATTTTGGGGAGCATGGCGCAAGTCGGGATCATGAAGCGCGACTTGTTGCTGAGCGCGTTCGTGCGTCACAAAGTCGGTGATCACTCTCGCATCCGCTTCGATCGTGTCGTGCAACTTGACCGCAAGTTGCTCGACCTCCTGATAACGGAAGCTCCCGATCCGGAAGGCTGGCTGCCTCTTTCGCTCCGGTTGATCAACCAGCGCCTTTGTGATGAGGGGTTCGCATCTTCGACTGAACTGATTCGCCAACTCCTCAAGAGCCTCACAGAAGATGGACGAGGGTTCGCCGGCACACATGGCAGCATTGAAGTCCGTTACATCGCGCAAGACTCCTACCGAGTGCGGGTGCGTCGCAGTTGGTCCGACATCAGTGCCCTGGCGGAAAAACGCAGGCGAACTGCTTCCGTGGTGTTGGATGTTCTCTTTGCGAAGATACCGCGTGACGCTTCCGCGTCGGCTGAGCTTCTGATTGAATTCTCCTTTGATGAACTGCGCAAAGCGATCGAAAGCGACTTGCTCTTGCGTTCAGATTTGAAAGACATCGACGCTGCGCTGGAACGCGCCTTGATGTTCCTGCACGAACAACAGGTAATCATTCTACAACAAGGGCTTGCCGTTTTCCGTTCGGCCATGACGATTCGGTTGCAGCCGGGGGCCAAAGGCGAACGATACAAATCCAGCGATTACCAACCGTTGGAACATCACTATCGCGAACGAATTCTTCAGGTCCATGTCATGAGCGAATTCGCCCGGCGCGGAGTCGAAGCGATTAGTGAAGCTCTCCGGCTTGTCCTCGCTTATTTCACGCTGGACAAGGAAGAGTTTCTTCAAACCTATTTCCGATCCAAACTTCAACTGCTTCAATACGCGACCACTGCGCGTTCTTTCCAGCGCATCGTTTCGGACCTTAACAATCCAGCACAGATAAAAATCGTTACCGCGCCAGCCAGCCGCGACATGTTGGTTCTTGCGGGCCCCGGTTCAGGAAAAACAAAGACTGTGGTGCATCGCTGCGCCTACCTGTTGCGTGTCGAACGCGTTCGCCCGCAAAGCATCCTGATCTGTTGTTTTAATCGCAGTGCCGCACTGGAATTGCGGCGCAGGTTGGTGGACCTCACTGGGGATGACGCGCGCGGGGTGACTGTGCTGACTTACCACGGATTGGCGATGCGTCTCCTGGGTTATTCCTTTATGGGAAGAACGAATACGGCTGAAATCAATTTCGACGAGTTGATCAAAGACGCTGTAAAGCTGTTGCGCGGAGAGACAACTCTGCCCGGAATTGAGCCTGACGACGCGCGTGACCGTCTGTTGGCCGGGTTTCAACACATCCTGGTGGATGAATATCAGGATATTGACGAACCCCAGTATCAAATGATTAGTGCCATCGCAGGGCGAACGCTTGATGACGCGGATCTCAAACTGTCCATTCTGGCTGTCGGTGATGACGATCAAAATATCTATTCCTTCCGAGGCGCCAATGTGGAATTCATCCGCCGCTTTCAAGACGACTACAAAGCCGAAATTTATCCCCTGGTCGAAAACTACCGCTCCACTCGCTACATCATCGAAGCCGCCAATAGCCTGATCAGTGCGAATTCGGACCGGATGAAAACGGAGCATCCCATTCGTATTGATCGTTACCGGGAGATGTTGCCGGCAGGGGGCGTTTTTGCGCAGAGAGACGATCTCACAAGAGGGAAGGTTCAAGTTATCCGGGTGAAAGATGGGGAAGGACAAGCTCGCGCTGTCATCTCTGAAATCCGGCGTCTGAAGCAGATTGGCGTCTCTGACCTGTCGCGCATTGCGGTGTTGTCCAGTCATCATCGCGATCTTGCCCAGGTTCGCACATTAGCGGAGCAGGCTGGCGTTCCGATTGTGTGGTATGCGGGGCAGGGTGGAATACCGCAACTTTACCAGGTGCGCGAGATCTACAGTTTTCTGCAACACCTGGTGGAGAGGAAGAATTTGATGGTCCGTGCTTCCGCGCTGATCGACACAGCGGAAAAGCTTCTGGAGAAAGAACCACTGAATCGGTGGCTGCAATTTCTTTGTCGTATAGTGGAAGCCTGGAAAGTGGAGTCTAATGACGCCGAGCTTCCCGCGCAATTCGCCTTGGAATTTCTGTATGAAACCTGCGCCGAAAGCCGTCGCGATTTAAATTATGGCGAGGGTGTAAGGTTGAGCACCGTGCATTCGGCTAAAGGGACAGAATACGATCACGTCTTGCTGACTGGATCGTGGCCGCTGCTTCAACAACCATCCAGACAAGAAGAAGCCCGGCGTGCCTTCTATGTTGGAATGACCCGCGCTCGTCAAAGCCTCAGCATATTTGACCGTGCCGATGTCGGTCCATCGTTGCCGCAGTCTTTGAGCGGTCCTTCGATTCTTCAACGAGCGTCTGCCGACGATCCTGCAACACCCCCCATAATGTTCCTGAACTACGCAACCCTTGGCATGCAGGATATTCATCTCAGCTTCCCAGGGCGGTTCAATCAAGCGCACCCAATCCACGCCGCTCTTTCCTGGTTGCAACCCAATTCAAAGCTGCAAATGCGCGAAGAGAATGGCAGCGTGAGTCTTTTCAACGACACCGGCGCGCAGGTTGCCCGACTCTCCCGCAAATCCGAAAGCGCATGGTTGCCGCGACTTGGCTCCATTCGCGAAGTTCGCGTCCTCGCCATGGTGCATCGGAGCGTCGATCAGGAAACCGTCTCGACCCGTCGTGATCAATACAACGTATCTGAATGGGAAATTCCTATCGTCGAACTCTGCTACGAAGATTCGCTGTAGGCGTTAAACAGGGAGTAATGGAGTAATGGAGTTTTGGGATCCGAATAGAGACAAATAGCCGCAAGTCCAACGCTTCAACACTTGCGATTGGCGGCTGGAGTCGCAAACATTCAGCCGTTGACAGCAATGTTGTTCAAACTGATTGGCGGGATCGGATTGTTCCTGCTTGGAATGATTATGCTGACGGATGGGCTGAAGGCCTTTGCCGGAGACGCCTTGCGCCGCGCCCTCATCCGTTTTACTGGAACACCTCTAAAAGCCTTCGGTTCCGGCGCGCTCGTCACCGCCATGGTTCAGTCTTCCAGCGCGACGACAGTCACGGTGATCGGGTTTGTCAGCGCCGGTCTTCTCACTTTTCCGCAAGCCGTCGGCGTGGTGTTCGGCGCGAGCCTTGGAACCACCGCCACCGGTTGGATCGTTTCGGTGCTGGGACTCAAGGTGAGTCTCGGCTTTTACGCGTTGCCGCTGGTGGGGATTGGCGCATTGCTGAAACTGCTGGCGCGCGGAAGATGGAAATCCCTGGGACTGGCGCTGGCTGGATTCGGATTGATTTTCGTCGGCATCGAAACGCTCCAGGAGGGAATGGAAAGTTTGTCGGGCATTTTCAATCTTTCCAAACTTTCGACCGGCGGCATAGGCGGTTATTTGCTGGCGATGCTGATCGGCATTGTCATGACGGTAATCATGCAGTCATCGAGCGCCGCAGTCGCCACGACCCTGACGGCACTGCACACCGGGGCAGTCAATTTCGAGCAGGCCGCGTCGCTGGTGATTGGCGCGGCAATAGGAACCACCGTGACGGGAGCACTGGCCGCAATCGGTGGCAGTGTCCCCGCAAAAAGAACCGCTTTGGCCCATGTCGTGTTTAATCTCGCCACCGGTTTGATCGCCATCCTTCTGCTGCCGCTTTTATTGTGGAGCATCCGGTTGGGACAGGAACATCTCGGGCTGGATGCCGGGGCAACCAGTCTGGCCGCGTTTCACACCTTGTTCATCGGGATGGGGGTGGCTCTCTTTCTGCCTTTCGTGGACCGGTTTTCGGCCTGGATCATAAAACTGCTGCCGGATAAAGGGCCGGTGTTGACGCAGCATTTGGACGACACTCTTCTCAGCGTTCCTGCGGTCGCGCTGGAAGCTACCCGGCGTGCGTTGAGCGAAACGGCGTGTGAGATGTTTGAAATTCTTGGCGACACCCTCAAGACGCCGCCTTCCTTCGCGGATGAACATCGCATTGGGCAAGTGCGACAATCGCTCGACGATATCCAACGGTTCTTCGCCAAAATTCCTTCAGTGAACGCGGATGTGCCACTGTCTCAGTCGCGCGTTGCCCAGATGCATGCAATTGATCATCTAATGCGGTTGAAATCGCGGCTGCGGACCTCCTCCTCCAAGGTTCACCATAGCCCGGCAAACGAAAAACTGCAGCCTGTCATGACGCTTGTGAGGAACATTCTCGATCTCGGACAATCCGGACTTCGCGGGAACGCCGCCGCCGACTGGCTGGCCGAAGTAGAGAAAAGTGCAACGACACTGGCGGAGATGCGTCGGGACAAACGCTCCGAGGTTCTGCAACAGACTGCTGGAGGTGATTGGGATCCGGCTGTCGCACTGGAAATCCTGGACAGCATACGATGGTTTGATCGCGTGGGGTATCATAGCTGGCGCATCTGCAATTACCTCAGCGTTGACGGGAAGAAAAATGTTGCCCTACCTGAACTGGAAACCGATTCAGGTGAATGAATCCGGCTAGCTGGGCGTGCGCTGGTTCGAAGTAGTTTTGTGTAAGGGATTTTCGACACCCAACAAACCTTGCTGAAGGTCAAAAAAGCCTTTTTGCGACCCCCGCAAGGGTTGCGGACAGTCGAAAAAGCAATTTTGGGGAGTGCGCAAAGGTTGCTGATAGTCAAAAAACGCTTTTCCGACACCCAACACACCTTGCGAAGAGTCAAAAAAGGCTTTTGGAGATCCTCGCAAGGTTTGCGGACAGTCAAAAAAGCAATTTTGAGGAGTGCGCAAAGGTTGCTGACAGTCAAAAAACCCTTTTTTGATACCCAACAACCTTTGCTGACTCCCCAAAAACCCTTTTTTGCCGGTGCGCAAACCCTCACGAGAGCTTAAAAAACCTTACCAAAAAAAGAACCGGTTCTGCATCACCAGATGCAAAACCGGTCTATATCCCCCCAAACAACGTGAAGACCTTAAAACCAGAGTGGATTTCACGCAATCCGTGAAACCCTGAAAGAGGTGCTGTCATTGCTGTTCTCCCCATGTGTCCTGTCAGGGATTAATCGATCCAAACGAAGAGGTAACTTCCGTTGACATGTTCTCGCGTAAGGAAGTATCTTTGATTAATCCCCTTAGAGAGCACCTCATGTTTATGAATGAAGGTGACAAGAAGAAGAAGCCCCGCATTATCGAGGGTTACGGAATCGTTGATTACCTTCCTGAGCCGTTCGTTACAGTATTAGTGCATGCTGAAACGCATACTTGCCAGGCATACGTGGATAAGATCGGAATTTGGCGCAGCCCGTTCAACGACAAACCGATCACCTCTAGAGTCGTTTCTTGGGAACCAATTTGATCCTGATCCGGCAGTTCAAAGACTCCTAATCTGCGCGCAGGCGAGCGGCAACTCCCCCATCGAAGCATCAATTTACTTCGCCCGCACATCCAGGCAGACAATTTCGTCCAGGTTGCGAAGGTAAATCATCCCGTTGGCGAGAACCGGTAGTGCCCATGTGTCACCTTTGGTATCGCGCGGCAGGTCTTTGCGCACTTCAACGGGTTGAGCGCGGGATATTTCTTCAAAATCGGCCGGGGTTGCTTCGGCGGTTGCGAGTTGGCCTTTGTCGCCGTAGATGATTAATTTTCCATCGGCGACTATCACTGACCCGGTGCCGAAACCTTCGTGCTCCCATTTTTCTTCGCCAGTTTTGAAATCGAGGCACTTCAGAAAACCGCGCCCGGCCTGGCCGTCGAATCCATACAGGAATCCATCCCAGAGCACGGAGGAGTTGACCTGGTTTTTCATCTTTTTATTGCGCCAAAGCTCCACGGGCGGAGCTTTGCTGAAGTCGTAAAGGGCGCAACCGACACCGTATCCGGAAGAGATAAAAATGGTGTTGCCATGGATGATCGGCGTGGCGGCATTCACGTCATAACTGGTTTTCCACGGAATCCGCCAGAGTTCGGCTCCGTCTTTGAGTGATCGGGCCACGAGAGTTTTGGCGGTAAAAATGGCGATCGCTGGCTGACCCTTGTGCGTGAAGCTCACTGGGGAGGAATAGCCGGCTTCGTCATCGCCGACTTTCCAGATTTCTTTGCCGGAGTTTTTTTCGAAGGCGACTGTGGAAGCGCCGGGAGCGCCGGTTTCAGCGATCACTATGTTTTCGACGACAAGCGGGGAGGTTGAGAATCCCCATTGCGGCGGTTTGGCGTTGTAATCCGCCTGATAATCCTTCTGCCAAATCACATTGCCGTTGTTTGCATCGAGGCAGAACAGGTGACCTTCACGGCTGACGGAATAAACGAATTTCCCGTGAACCGTGGGTGTGCCGCGCGGACCAGGATAACCGTTGGGATCCTTGGCGGGGCAGGGGTAGGAATGTTTCCAGATTTGTTTGCCGGTTTGCGCGTCAAAACAGAAGACGTGATCGGTGTCGGCAGTGTTGCCCATGACATACACTTTGCCGTTAGCCACTGCCATGGAACCGTAGCCTACGCCGATTTCAGCCCGCCATAACTTCGCAGGACCGGATGCCGGCCATTCTGCTGACCAATTCTTGTCCCGTGAAACACCGTCGCGATTCGGACCTCGCCATTGTGGCCAATCCGTTGCGCATGCCGGGCGTGGGACAGATAGAAATAAAACTGTTCCGAGCAGAAAGGCCGCGAGTTTCATATAACGGAAAAAGTTGCAGCACCCGCCAGGTGTGTCAATGACAGGAGTGCCCGTGCGGACCATCAGCTCGACAGCACCCCGAATCTACGATCTGGCATCGGCCATTTTGCGCTTCGAACTCTTCATCATAGCCTGATCTTTTGAAGTGATTTTACGGCCTTTTTGTTCCTTCATTCCGTTCTCTCGCAATTCGTGCTCAGCGCGAAGCCAGTGTTCCTGCTCACAACCTTCCGGTTTGCCTTCACGTTCCCAAATTTCGTAAGCACGCTGTGAAATCTCTTGGTAGGTAATTCTCATCGCTGAATAAAATGAAACGTGAACCTGTTATTGTCTCTAAGGGGCACCCCTTAAATTTAGGTCGGGGCTGTCTCTGATTATCGTTTTCCTACAAGGAAAAATAAAACAGCGCCGACACTTATCGGCGCTGTGTGAAAGGACTCTGATGGAGTTCGGTCCTAGAACGCGAAACGCAGGCCGCTGCGGATCAGCGAGTAATCATTGGAATCTTCACCCCACGCATATCGGCCATCGATAAAGATGCCGGTGTTCGGGTTGAAGCGGAACTCGAAACCCACGCCAGCATGCAATGACCATGCGTCCGTCGGGTCGAATATCCTGCCGCCGCCACCCAGGATGTAAGGAGCAAAACCGCTCTCTGCAATCGGGAAGCGGGCAATGGCGCTGAGGCTTGCATTGTCAATGAAAGCCCCTCGATTATTGTGGATTGAGGTATCCACCCCGATGCCGATATTGCGGGTGAAGAAGTAGTTCAATCCGATTCCTCCACCCCAGCGACCGCCTTTAGGTTGATCGAAAAAATCATCCTCATTCTGGGAGTTGCGATGATAGCTGCCAAAGACGTCAAAGCTGAACTCATTGGCGCGATAAAAATCGCCCTCCCGGTCGTAGGCGAAGCGTTCGGCAAAGGTTGTTCTGGTGGTTGTGGTGGTGGTCTGGGCCATAGTCATGCCTGTGGCCAGGATCAGTGCTGTTGCGGTGAGAACCGCTGTGATTTTCATAATTTCATTTCCTCCGGTTTTTAGGTTGCTGGCTCCGGTCGTCCGAAGCCATTTCAGTGTCAACCGTACCAAACTCCATCAAACGCTGACATTCAATCGGGGAATATCCGTATTTTTGTTTACGGCTTTACTCTACCGTCGTTCTCTCATCCGGTCCGATGAAGAAATAAAAGAGGCGGACTGTTTAAGTCCGCCCCTTGTGTTTTTCAGTTCGGCGAACGTGTTCGCACTTCAGTGCAATCGTTTGCTCCGTGGCTCGGTTGCAATTTCTGCGGCGGTCTTCAGCCGGTCGGCGCCGGATTCTTTACCGCCGTGAATTTCTCCACGCCAACCGCCGGTTTCAGCGCCGCGTTGTTCGATGAATTCCTTGAAGCGCTTTAAATCGCCTTCCACTTTTCCAGACGCGACACCCAAAGCGCCGCCCACTTTCTCGGTGGCGCTTTCCGGCTCATAATTAAGGTTTAATAGGACTTTGGTGGTATTGGCATCCACTGCCTCGAAGCGTACCGTGCCCGAATTGCTGGCGCCTGCAATACTGCGCCAGGAGATGATTTTGTCAGGCGTCTGCTCGACGATTTCGGAATCCCATTCCTTGGTTTTTCCGGCGACGGTTGCTTTCCAGTGCAGCCGCACGTTGTCCAGTTGCTGCACCTGGTCAATCCCATCCATGAATCGTGGAAATTCTTCGAATTGGGTCCATTGATTGTAAACGGCGCGAATCGGGGCGTTGACGTCAATTGATTTTTCAATGGTTTCCATAGCGATCAAGGTTCTTGAGAGTTGGTGTCGTCTGCCGGATCGTTCTGTTGCACGCCGCTGTCGTCCAGTTGAAGCGGTTCCTGCAATGGCTTTTCATCTTCCTCTTTTTCAACGTCCGGTTGTGCTCCTGCCGGTTCCTGCAATTCAGGAATGCTGGCGGTGCGGTTCTCCTGTAGCAATTCGGCTATGCGCAAGTGCTCACGTAATGTGGGAACCATTTCTGAAGCGAAGGAACGAATGGCGGGATCTTCGCCTTCACGCGCTTGTTTTTCATATTCGCGAATATCTTTCTTGTGATCTTCGATCGCATGCTTGATGAAAGCTTTGTCGAATTCTTCACCTGAAAGATTGCCCAAATGCTCGAGGGTCGCCAGGTGTTTTCCTTTCAACTCCTCTGAGACAGTGATTCCTTTTTTTTTAGCGATTTTTATCAGTTTGTCATTCGCCTCCTGATGATCTTTGGCCAGCTTGTCACCGAATTGTTTCACTGAACTGCTTTGCCCTTTTTGCGCAGCGAGTTGGCCTTTCTTTACCTCAGCCACATTTCCTTGAACCGCATTCTTTACGAATTTCTTTTCGGGGTTGTCGGTTTCCGCTCCGGCGGGTTCATCCACTTGGATTTCGCTTTGTAATTCAATGCGATTGTCGTCGGTTTGCACCTTGGTTTCTGCTCCGGCGGGTTCATATTGCTTATCTTTGTCCTCGGCGATGAGTGAGCCGACCAGGCAGAGCGAAGCCACGAGGGCTGTCACTAATTTCGTTTTGAATTTCATATTCTCCTTTGTTGAAGTTTGTTCCGACTGAACCGCGAAAGCGGCACCTTGCAACCTATTCCCGAAGATCGACCATTCAATCGGGCGGAGAGCGACTTCTCCTTTACGGGAAGTGCTTAACCAGAGGGGGGAGTCAAGGTTCGAAGTTTAAAGTTCAAAGTTGAGATCCCTTTGAACCTTGAACCTCGTCCAACCCAATATCACGACTGGCATTTCCTGCTGCTCCATGGAAGATTACCGGCTCCTGAATGGACCCGGTTAAAATCAAAATCTGCGGAATTACAAATATCGAGGACGCGCGCGCTGCCGCAGAGGCGGGTGCAGACGCGCTCGGTTTCATGTTTTTCGAACAGAGCCCGCGCAATGTGCAGATCGAAATTGCCGCACAAATTACCAGGAGCGTTTCCCCATTTGTTTTGAAGATCGGCGTCTTTGTAAATCCAACACCCGACCTGGTGCAGAGCGCGATCGCGCACTGCGACCTGAATCTCCTGCAGTTTCATGGCGAGGAAACGTCCGAGTTCTGCCAGCAATTCGGTATGATGACGATGAAGGCGTTTCGCGTGAAGGATGCGGAATCGCTGGACGTTCTTCCCGCGTATCGCACGGACGCTTTTCTGCTGGATAGTTACGTCGCGGGAAAACAGGGTGGCACAGGTGAAAAATTCAATTGGGATCTCGCCGTTGCGGCAAAACAATTTGGCCGCCCTGTCTTTCTCGCCGGTGGCCTGAATGCGGGCAATGTGCGGCAGGCCATAGAGCAGGTGCGCCCGTTTGGTATTGATGTCTCCAGCGGCGTCGAATCAGCGCCCGGCAAAAAGGATCATCAGAAGATCCGTGATTTTATTTCTGCCGCGCGGACTGCGTGTTGACCTTGGTTGCGTCAGGCTTTTTGCGAAGCGCCATTTGACCTTTGCGCGAGAAATTAATGGATTCACCCAGAATTCGAACAGCCTCCTGCGGCGCGTGAAAGCCCATTGAATTTTCCGCTTCGATGAAATCGAGGTAGAACTGGGCTTTGCGCTGAAAATCCCGGGGGGCCGCAAGTTCTTCATCTGTTGCTCCTGCAGATCTCGCCGCTTTGATTTCACCAAATAACAACCTAACGCGAGTTTTGAGAATGGAAAGGGTTCGGGGTGCGCAATATTCGTGGTGGCTATGACAAAATTTGTGGAGCGGTTCGGAGACGATAAAACGATGGTTAGCGCATGAAACTCAGGAACACACTGCTCGTAATTTCTTTGATCGGCTTTGCGGTCGGATTCAGTGACATTCAGGACAACATGCTGTTCTGGTTGGGTCGTCCGATTGGAGCTATCTTCGCCATTGTTTATTTCCTCTTTGTTTTTCTTGAAAAGCCGTTTGCCGGCTATGACGCAGAGCAACTTCGGCCAGTATCCAATGCCCCTGCGAAAACTTCCCACAAGGAGAAACGGAATCCAGCACTCACCGGGGCTCTCTCATAAAGCCAGGCTGGAACTACGGGCAAGGCGTCTCACAAAGGCGCCTTTTTTTATGCTCAGGCCATATTCAGCCGAGGATGAAGATTTCTCTCGGGTGGAGTGATGGAGTGATGGAGTGCTGGAGTGGTGGAGTGGTGGAGTGGTGGAGTGGTGGAGTGGTGGAGTGATGCTGTTCCAATACTCCAATACTCCACCCCCCCCCTTCAGGCCATGCCCCGCCCGTGATGAAGATTTCTCTTAGCGGCGAATCAGGAGGAAGACATTTCAACTCCCAGTAGGGTACGGGTATGAAAACAAATTTGAAAAAACTATGCGGCGCATTGGTGTGCAGCACTGCTCTGCTGGCCTCCAGTGCTTTTGCTCAAACCTATGAAACCGACATGGCGCGTCCCGGAGTGCAAATGACTGAACCGGCGGGAGCCGATAGGGCATTAGGTTGGTCGTGGCTCGGGTTGCTTGGTCTCCTGGGGCTCTTCGGTTTGAAGAAACCGGCCCGCCATGAGAATGAGTATCGGGCGCCGAAGACCGCTTAACGGTTCTTGAGCAGCGGATGGGTTCACATTCGCTGCTCTTCGCCCTAGGTTATGCTTTGCACAAAGTGATGATCGTCAAGAGAGCAAGATAGCTCGCGTAGAGCGCCACGAGGAGCACTCCTTCCTTGCGGGTCACCCGGCGATCCGTCAACAACACCCAGAGGAGCACAGCCATAATCACGAGCATCGCGGGAAAATTAAAAACCTGCGTCAGACGATCGAGCTTCACATCCTGCACCACCGCCGCAACGCCAACGACCAGGGTCAGGTTGGCGATGTTTGCGCCCAATACATTCCCAACCGCCAGATCGGATACCGACTTGCGAGAGGAAGTGATGGCTGTGACCAGTTCCGGCAGGGACGTTCCCAGAGCCACAATCGTCAGCCCCACAATGATCGGTGGAATTCCCAGGCGAACGGACAACCCGATCGCGCCACTCACGAGAATCTTGCTGCCGAATACGACGATAACCGCTCCTATAATAAATTGAACGACGCTGCCCGGCTTGGTTTGCAACCAGGCGAAACGCGTCCCGCCCACATCTTCTTCGATGGCTGTTGCCTCCTGCAGGTTTTCCGGTGTGCGATAACGCCAATGCCGCCAGAAATCCCAAATGAAATAAGTGGCGCCTCCCAGCATCAACAAAACCCCATGCGTGCGGGACAATGACAAATTCCAGGTCATCACAAATAACAGCGCCCCGGCGCCAAACATTACCAGCAGAGGCGCCTTCAACACTTTGACATGCACATCCACATGTTTGATCATGGCGGTCACTCCGAGGATCAGCCCGATGTTGCAGATGACAGACCCAACCGCATTTCCGACCGCCAGGTCGGAAGCGCCTTCAAGTCCGGAAATGACTGAGACAACCAACTCCGGCGTCGTGGTCGCGAGACTGACCAGGGTCGAACCGATGACTACCCGCGGCATTCGGAGGAATTCCGCCAACCGCACTGCAGCGCCAACAAAAAGGTCGCCGCCTTTTACAATGAGCAAAAGGCCGGCGACCAACAACGTCACTTCTGTCCAGAAGCTGTTCACTCCACTTTATAAACCGCAATTGAACTAGCCGCGAATGAAACCAAAAATTTCAATCATTTTCCTTTAACCGGGTTTTGCGCTTTCTGCGTTCTTTCGCCGCTAATAACTGGCCTTCAGAATCACTCTATTGCGCCGGTTCAGTCTCCGAGATCACTTCGTCCGGGGTTCTGCCCAGGAGATACGAGACCAAGCCTTCGTCGCGGTTATTGAACCACGCCTCGGACAAGTCCAGGTGAGCCATCGTCCGGTAATTATCCGCGAGTGGATGGCCGTCATCATCGAACAGGGATGGTGGTGGTTCCGGTTTCTTTTTCACCGCCACACCGCTCCCGAATTCGTCATCTTCATCCTCCTCCTCACGTTCCCATGGTGCTGGAGGCAACGCCTTCGCCGCAGGGGCGGCAAATTCTTCCGGCTTAATCTCTGTGCCGTCCTGCTTCTTCAATTCATAGCGATGCAGTCGATCGAGGTATTCCTGTTGCTCCTGCTGGCTCCGCTCGAATTCCGCGTCATCCTGTTCGCGCTCGAACTGTTCTTCCAATTGTTTCTCCGCCTTGGTCCGTTTCCGCTTGGGTGATTTCAGATTGATCCAAACTGTCGCTGTGTAATCCGGTCCGATCTTTGCCAGTGCCGAACGCGTCGCTTCAAGGATTGGAGAAAGCTTGTCCACCACACTGAAAGATTCGATCGTCACCCCGACGCTGCGTTGTTCGCCGTAGCCTTCGGTCGTTCCCCAATCCCTGCAACCGAGTTGTTTGTTGAGAGCGCGAGCCACAAAACGGGCCACCCATTGCGCTTCACATTTCCGCAGCCCGAGATCCATCGGACCGCCCTGGGCTGCTTCGATGTTCTTCCGGGAGCGCTCATTGATTTTGAGCATCGGCGCGATTACAACGCGCAAAGGGGGCAGGGGGGGACGTGCCTTCGGTGCGAGGAACAAATCATCCCACGGCGGCAACCCGGCATTCAGCGCCGCGACCTCCGTATCCACCGGCGGACACCCTTTCACCTGCAACTCACGCAATTGCGGTGCTTCCACAAGCGTCGAAAAATCGCGCGGCCTCCCTTTATCAATCCCGAAATTGTGTTTGGTCTCGAACGCCAGGAAATAAAGTTTCGGCAAACGGGTCAGAGGCGAAACATCGAGCGGTTCAGCGGCATTGCAGGTGAAGCAGGTCATCTCCTTCAACGCTTGCAACGGAGTGAAGTCGCGCACCTTGCCAGTCAGCGTCAGGTTGAGCACATGCGGAAATGCTTCGATTCCGTCGAGTCGTTCCACGCCGCCCAACGTCAGGATTTCGCACGCCGGGAGCTGCGGCAGATCATGCAGATTCCGTGCGGCCAACGGAGTGCATTCCAGGGTCCCCACCTTCACTTTCGGCCAGATCAAGCCGCGCTTGAACGCGAGCAGGTTTCCTTTGAGAGAAAGTTTCTCAATCTCGGAAAGTTTTTCCAACCCGGCGAGGTCCGGCCAATGCACGGCAAAAGTCAGGCTTAAGTCCGTCAACTGGGCGCAGCGCGACAGCGGCGTGTAATCATCACAGATGGTGCCGCCAAACAGCAGTTTGCGGAGGCCGGGCAGATCGGCGAGCGGATTGAGATCCGTCACTTCAGAATTGTGCAGGCTGAACGATTCCAGCGCCGGCAAAAAGCGGATCGCCTGGAGATCGCGGATCTGACGCTCGTTATAGCCGGGATACCAATGGATATTTCGCACGCTTGGAAACGCTTCCGCCGCTCGGCGCAGGTTTTCTTCGGTGAAAACCGGCTTGTAAGCAGGGTTCAAATTCCGCTGACGTTGGCGCGCCATGATTTCGTCCAGGCTGATATGCGGATCCAGGCCGCGCGCCCGCAAAAAGTTGAACGCTTGTTCAACCACCAGTTCGGTCGTGTAAAGTTCCTCCAACGTTCTGGAGCTATCCAGCGCCCATCGGACAAATTGTTCAACATCCATAACTAAAGTCTTCATAAGTTTACCTAAGAGGCAAGCAAAGTAAGGAGTGAAATGAGTGAATAAAGCGCATCCTTGACACTGCCCGCAAACCGGAGCCCGACTCTGCGAGCCGCAGCAATGTGAGAAGTGACGAACGGACAGAGAGTCCGGGTGTGGGGGGCGACGAGGAGACGAATTTGGACTGCGGTGGCAAGCGAAGCGCGACACCGCTTTCGGACCCCAATGCGGGGTTTCAATTTCCTGGTGTTCTTAATGCGCCCGAAAGCGCTGTCGCCGCTACGCTCTGCCAGCGCAGTCCAAAATGCGGGGCGGAAATTCAAGAGTCCAAACCACGATCTGGGCTGGTCCTTCGGAAAGGCGCATGGCTATTCCATCGAAAACAGGCGAGGAACCCTCGGTTCCTCGCTGTTTTCAGGCGGGAATTTACTTTTTCCCGGGCAAGAGTCTTTTTTGGGCGTCCAAAAATACTTTTTCCCGGGAAAAACTTCCGTCGGAGCGAAAAAAAATGCTTTTTCCCGGCATCGCCTGTTTGTAAACAGCAGATTGTCAGTGGTTTGCACGTTAGGGATCGGTTTTCCCGCTATTTTCAGGGGAGTAGCCATGCGATTTCCAAGGCACCCAATCGGATCCCTTATGAGCCTCTTGACTTTTTCATCTCTCTGCCGACACTGCGCGGCACTATGGCACATATTTCTGCTGAATTTCGAGGCGTGACTGCGGTCACCAAGGCTAACGTTTATTTCGATGGCAAAGTCGTCAGTCATACCATCCTTTTTCCCGACGAAAGCAAAAAGACTCTTGGCCTGATTTATCCAGGTAAATTCCATTTTGGCACCGACAAAGCGGAACTCATGGAAATCGTCGCCGGTGAATGCGCCGTAAAACTCGATGGACAAGACGCGGTGAATACCTACTCCGCAGGACAAACGTTCGATGTGCCTGCCAAATCCGGCTTCGACATCGAAGTGAAAACCGGCATTTGCGAATACATCTGCTCGTTTATCGGATAGACGAAGTTGGATTCCGCCAGGGAGGGAACAGCGTGTCCTCTTTCATGGCAGCCGAGGTGATGAGTCTGTCTTTCTGGAAAAGTCAGAGCCACATGACCTTGGGTTGATGCGTTCAAGGGGCAAAACTATTCCTTCGTGATGTTTGATTTTTTTTTGGGCACGCTACTTTGAGCACTTATTTTCCGCGGGGCGTCAGAAAGTTTTGATGGACAAAACTAAGCTGACCTTCTTAGTTGCGCCAAATTGGCCCTGAGAAACGCGTATAAACCAAATGAACCAGGACACTGTTAAGTCGGACAAAAACAACAACAAGAAGTCTGCCCCCGCAGCAGCAACTACTTCGAGTCCTCTTAAGATTCCAGCGCTATTCCGCAAAATAGACTGGTGGGCGTTTGCCGTCAGTACCCTCCTGGTGTTTATCGGTTACCTTCTCACCATTGCCCCCGACGTGACCCTTGAGGATTCCGGCGAGTTGGCGGTGGGTTCGATGTACGCCGGTGTGCCGCATCCTCCAGGGTATCCCGTGTGGACCCTTTACACGTGGTTTTTTACCAAAATTCTGCCGTTCTCCAACATAGCGTGGCGCGTTGCCATGGCGAGCGCCGTGGCTGGGGCGTTGGCTTGTGGGTTGATTGCTTTGGTGGTTTCGCGCGGCAGCAGCATGATGATGGAAAGCATCACTTCGCTGAAAGGGATCGAGCGTCGATGGGAATCTGCGATTTGCTTTGTGTCCGGCATTGTTGCGGCAATGTTGATGGGGTTCAACGGCTACATGTGGAGCCAATCGGTCATTGTCGAGGTTTACAGTCTCAGCGTTCTTTCATTGATGGGGATGATTTGCTGCCTGATGCGCTGGATTTATGCGCCGCAGCAAAATAGGTACTTGTACTGGGCCTTTTTCCTCTTCGGCATCTGTTTGACGAACCACATGTCACTATTGGTAGCGGCAATGGGTATTCAACTTGTGGTTGCTGCGTCGAACAAGAAGCTGGGACGGGACATGTTTTTGGGTAACTCGATTATCTATATCGTGTTGCTCTTTGTCTTGAAGGAATCGTTTGTAGGCAAAGCCTCGATGTTTTTCCTGTTCAACCTGATCGGGGTGGGATCAGTGCTCGCTTGCGGTTGGCTGATCTTTAAGACGCAGTCTATTCTGACAGAATGGAAGGTCGTGCTGATCAGCGCTTTGGCTTTCCTCCTCGGGTGCGCGTTCTATTTTTACATGCCATTGGCTTCCATGACCAATCCTCCAATGAATTGGGGGTATGCCCGGACTGCGGAAGGTTTCATGCACGCTCTCCTGCGCGGGCAATATGGCAGTATCTCTCCGACCAACAACTTGATGTCGTTCTTTGGGCAGCTCGGAATCTATGTGGAAGGTGCGATGGAGGAGTTTCATCTGGTTTACCTTTTGATCGGTCTGGTGCCCTTCTTTTTCTACCGCTTAATGCAGAAGCGTGAACGTTCCTGGTTGATTGGGTTGTCGGGTCTCTTCTTCTGTCTGTCGGTCATCATGTTGATCCTGTTGAATCCGACACCCGACCGGCAAAGTCGTGATCTAAACAAGGTCTTCTTCACAGCATCGCACACGATTGTGGCGATGGGGGTGGGGTATGGGTTGTCACTTCTGGCTGCGTATCTACTGACTCAATACGAGAAAGTCCGGCGTTTTGCGCTGATTGGCGGGGCTATCGCTGTTGCCGTGAGTCTTTACACACTGGCCAGTGTGGTCAGTGAAACGTTCCCGGAACAGTCCATCATCGGTGGATTGAGTCGAACCTTCCAGCATGGCGAAAACATTTTGACGATCTTTAGCGCCTTGTTCCTGGTGGTGTTGACCAGTGTTTTTGTTGGGGTGATTATCCTCTCCCGATCACGTGTATTGCTCGTGCCCATCCTGGGGATATTTTTATTGTTCCCGGTTCACTCGGTCATCTCTCACTGGCAGGACAACGAACAACGCGGACATCTTTTCGGGTATTGGTTCGGTCATGACATGTTCACGCCTCCTTTTGAAACGGCGGAGGGCAAATCGATTTATCCGGAGATGGCGAAGGATGCGATCCTCTTCGGTGGAACGGATCCAGGTCGTTTCAACCCGACATACATGATCTTTTGCGAAAGTTTTATTGCCGCAAAGAATAAGCCTAACGATCCCGACTTCGATCGCCGTGATGTCTATCTCATCACGCAGAACGCCCTGGCCGACGGAACCTACCTGAGCTACATCCGCGCCCACTACAATCGAAGCGCGCAAATTGATCCGCCGTTCTTCCAGAACTTTTTTGACAAGCGCGGTCTGAAACTTTTCATGCCTCTCTGGAAAGGGTTGGACAAGACGTTCCTCGCTCTTGGCGACAGCATCGAAAAGGAACGCCGGGTCGGAACTTCATGGTTTAAAACGGATGACTTCAAGGATGTGGCTGCCCTCAGACAACGGTTGGGAGAGAAGAAAGATCCGGTTTCGCAGTTTCTCTTTGAAAAGCTCAGTCCTGAAACTCAGAAGCTGTTGAGTGCTGGTGATGACAAAGCTTTTGCCCGTGCGCTCGCGAAAGATCTCAATGTGCTGATTGATAGTGGAGCGATCTACGACAAAGAACGTTTCGCCGGGGTTAAATTGTCGGATCACTCGCAACGTTTCATCAAGGAGAATCCCAAGAGTTATACTTTGGTGCGCTGGAATCGTTTGCTCCTCGAAGATGCGTATTCAGAAATCGAGAAAAGCAACGGTGGTGTCTATCCCAATTTGGAAATCCATACTCCTTCCAAGGAGGATTCCGAGCGCAGCTTCTCTGAATATCTCCAGGATGCGCAACGCCGTTTGCAAACCGGCCAACTCAGGCCGGGGGAAGATGTGAAGCTGACCCATGGCCGTGTGCAGGTGTCCGGGTCTGTTGCCGTCATGGCAATCAATGGCCTGCTGACAAAGACCATCTTCGACAAGAATCCGCAGCACGAGTTTTACATTGAGGAAAGCTTCCCGCTCGATTGGATGTTCCCGCATCTGACGCCCTACGGCATCATCATGAAGATCAACCGGGAACCTGTCCCGGTCATTTCCGAGGAGATCGTACGGAACGACCATGAGTTCTGGAGCCAATTCTCCGGCCGGCTCATCGGTAATTGGATCGACTACGATACTCCGGTGAAAGAGATCTGTGATTTTGCGGAACGCCTCTATTTGCGTCGCGATTACCGTGGCTTTACAGGCGATCGCAAATTCATCCGGGATGACAGTGCCCAGAAAGCATTTTCCAAACTGCGCAGCTCGCTCGGGGGCCTTTACTCCTGGCGCCTTGGCTATATGGGGATTGATTGCCCACCTTCATTCCGTGCGCAGAAAAATCCGGAAGAATTGAAGCGCGTGATCCGGGAAACCGATTTCGCATTCAAACAGGCATTTGCATTTTGTCCTTACAGTCCGGAAGCAGTTTATCGCTATGTGCAATTTCTATCGAACCAGGGACGGGACGACGATGCCATCCTGATTGCCAACACATGTTTGAAGTTTGATCCGGAGAACGGACAAATCAAAGGTCTTGCACAGCAACTCGAATCCATTAAGGCGGCACGCAACCAACCGGCCGCTGTAAGAACGGCCAATCTCGAAGGTGTTTTTAATCAAGTGAATCTCATGTTGCAACAGGGGAAGGCGGCTGAAGCTGTTCCATTGCTCGATCAGATCGTGGCGAATCCCGGAGCCGGGCAGGAAGCTGTGCTGATGGCAGCCCGCGTCTTTTTGCAATTGAACGACACTGCACGCCTGGAACAGGCCCTGTCGCGCATGACTCAAATTGCGCCTGACAATCCAGAGGCGTGGTACGATCTCTCTGGAATCCAGGTGATGGTCGGGAAACAAAAGGAAGCCGTGGACTCGCTCAAGAGAGCGATCCAGAACAGTAACGAACGTCTCAAACGCGAACCAACCGCGCGGAATATCATCAACGAGGCGAAGAAGGACACTCGATTTGGTCCATTGCGCCAGTTGGATCCGGAGTTGGACCGGTTGCTCTCGGGCAGTTAGGAGCTGGATGGAACGGGCTACCAGCCCGTTGTCGGTGGCAACCTGCCACCGACTTCCCGGCAGTCCAACACGCACTAAATCCCTGTGTTACTCTCTCTATAGCGGTTCTCAAAAATCATTTCCGGATAGGCACTTCAAGTTCCATCGGAAACGTCCGGTGTTCAACCG
>JACDHS010000232.1 GCA_013820875.1 Verrucomicrobiota bacterium
GGTAGACCAGCGGAAGTTATAACTTACCGATTTCAGCCAAAACCCTTTGCTTTGAAGATTTTGTCTGCTTTTTCCATTTACCGAACACGCTCCCACATTAACCAATGCGTTTTGCGGACAGGCTCTAAATACGTATGGAACGAATTCCAATATTGCGCATGGGCGATTTGCTGCTCGTCACCATACAAGTGGATATGCATGACCGCCTTGCAATGACGCTACAGGATGACCTCACCCGGGACATTATCCGGTTCAACGCTCACGCGGTGCTGATCGACATTTCGTCTTTGGAGATGATCGACTCTTTCATCGGTCGAATGCTGTCGAATATTTCTTCGATGAGCAGTGTGCTGGCGGCAAAAACCGTGGTGGTGGGCATGCAACCCTCCGTTGCGATGACGTTGGTCGAGCTCGGAATGTCCATGCCCGGCGTGCAGACTGCGTTGAACATCGAAGGTGGTATGGCCCTTCTCCGCGATTCCATGGACCCGGAGTTCCCGGAGGTGGAAGATGACAGTCCTTAAGAGTGAGAGTTTCCCTATTATTGTCGAACAGGACATTGTTCGCTCCCGACAAATGACACGTGAGTGGGCTATTAAACTGGGTTTTAGACTCGTGGATCAGACGAAGATGGTGACGGCAGTCAGCGAACTCGCCCGAAACACTCTCGTCTATGGGAAAGGCGGTTTCATGTTGTTGGAGGAATTGGAAAAGGATTTACATAAGGGACTCCGCGCCACCTTCGAAGATCGCGGGCCAGGCATCCCGGATATTCCACTAGCCTTAAAGGACGGTTTTAGCACGGGTCACAGCCTGGGTTTGGGACTGGGAGGATCAAAACGATTGTCCAACGAATTTGAAATTATTTCGAAAGTCGGCGAAGGAACTCGCGTGACCATTGCGAGGTGGGCTTGAAGACTAACAGTCTTTCGCTCCGAGTCTGCGAATCCAGCGCGGCGGGTGAAGCGCGGCGCATCGCGATTGGATGGGCCGAAACACTCGGGTTCTCCGCGATCAAAGCCGGGGAAGTCGGAATCATCGTCACAGAACTGGCCAATAATCTCTGGCGACATGCCGGTCGTGGGCAAGTCGTTCTTCGCGCTCTCACTCACCCTGGCAAAACGCCCGCTGCGCCGCCGATCAGGGGATTGGAAATTCTCTCCCTCGATAACGGACCGGGCATGGCCGACTTGGAAAGATGTTCCAAAGACGGCTACTCCACAGGCGGTTCAACAGGTATTGGTTTAGGGGCGGTTGCCCGGTTGTCCTCCTATTCTGAGGTTTATTCCCGGCACAAGGAAGGAACGGTTTCTTTATCGCAAGTATGGGCCAATCCTCTCCCCAAAACTTTTTTCCCAAGCCCTATGCTCGGCGCTGTTTGTGTGCCAGTGAAGGAAGAACGCGTCTCCGGCGATTCCTGGGCTCAAAGATTTAACCAAACCAGCCAGCAAATCCTTTTAGTGGATGGTCTGGGACATGGAATTCGCGCCGCAGAAGCAGCGAATGAAGCCGTCCAGATATTTCTGCAAAGAGACCTGACGGCCACTGAGATGATGAATGCCTTGCACGTTGCGCTGAAAAGCACCGTTGGCGCTGTGGTTGGCCTGGTGGAAATCACATTGCCCGGACGGGTGTTTTCATTCACGGGCGTTGGAAATCTGGAGGGGAAAGTTATCAATGGGAATGAAAAACGCAGTCTTCTTTCTCACAACGGGACGGTCGGTCACGCCATGCGAACGGTCCGCCAATGGGCTTATACCTGGAGTCAGAATTCACTGTTGATTCTTCATTCCGACGGCATTTCCAATAAATGGGATCTGGAAAACTATCCCGGCCTGTCCTCCAGGCATCCTTCCATCATTGCGGGGGTTATCTATCGCGATTTCCGCCGTGAACGTGATGACGCTTCCATCATCGTCATGCGAGAACCTGCCGATCGATTTGTGCGCGAATGAACACACGTTTAATAAAAGTGGAGATCTGTTACGAGCACGACGTGGTGCTTTCGCGGCAACGCGCGCGGCAGGTAGCCGCCCTGATCGGATTTAACGCCCAGGATCAGGTGCGCATCGCAACGGCCGTTTCAGAAATTGCGCGCAATACCTACCGTTACGGCGGACGCGGGAAAATGGAGCTTTTCATTCAAAGGAGCCCGAAACCGCTCCTGACAATGGTTTTCACGGATCAAGGTCCAGGCATTGCCGATTTGGAAACGATCCTGGCAGGCAAATACAAGTCAAAAACCGGAATGGGAGTCGGGCTGGTCGGCGCGACAAGGTTGATGGATAACTACCGCATCGATACCAACGCCAACGGAACCACGGTGACACTGGAACAAACTCTTCCGAATGGACGAAATGAATTGAACCAGGAGTTCTTTAAGTATCTGACAGATCAACTTTCACAACAAACGTCGCAGGAACCATTCGTCGAAATCCAGCAACAGAACCAGGAGTTGCTCTGTGCTTTTAGTGAACTGGAGAAACGCCAGAATGAGCTCGCCCGTTTGAATCTTGAAATCCTGGAAGCCAAACAACAGCTTCGTCAGCAGAACGAGGAGCTCGAAAGCCGTGTTACGGAACGTACCGCGGACCTGAAAGACAGCCTCCGCCAGATGGAGCGTTTTTGTTACTCGATCGCGCACGACTTGAAAGCGCCGCTCCGCGCGATCAACGGATTGACCAGGATCTTGAGGGAAGATTATGAATCCGCGTTTGACGCAGCGGGGAAAGATTGCACCCATCGCATCGTCAAGGCGGCTACCCGGATGGATATTCTTATTCGGGACTTGCTCGATTTCGGACAACTCACTCATGTGGACGTCCTGTTATCTTCGGTGAATCTCAACGAGGGAATAAGTAAGGCAATGGACTATTTGAACTCAGAGATTGTTCTCACCAAAGCAACGATCGAAGTTCCAACACAATTTCCGGTCGTCCTCGCAAACCCGGTTCTCTTGCACCAGGTATTATGCAATATCATTGAGAACGCCCTGAAATTCGTGGAAAAGGGAGTCGCACCGTGCGTGAAAATCTCGGTGCTCGAAGGGAATTCAATTACAGAAAACGGAACGGTGACTCGCACCGCCCGCATTCAGTTTCAAGATAACGGTATTGGTGTGGCCGCTGCCTACAACCAACGAATCTTCAAAGTGTTCGAGCGATTACACGGTGACAACTCTGCCTATGAGGGCACGGGAATAGGGCTGGCTTTGGTGCAAAAAGCGATGGATCGCATGAACGGTTTTGTGGGAGTGGAATCCACCCTAAACCAGGGAAGCCTCTTTTGGATCGAACTGCCAAATGGGTAGGTTTGGACGAACAGCCTGGCAAAACCAGGCCAATCACGCCCACAGGCGCATCTTGACACTGCCCCAACGCGCTGCCGGTATCCTGTCGGCAGAAAACCTGAGTCCCCGAGCTGTCGGCAGCACATTGGGCGCGATTAACCTAAAAACCGCAGTTTAACCGCTAATCTGCGCTAATAGTCGCTAATGGAGAAGCGGTTACGTGAGACAAAGACTTCACCCGGTAAGTGGTTTATTTGCCAGGCT
>JACDHS010000029.1 GCA_013820875.1 Verrucomicrobiota bacterium
CGCCTCGTGCGCGATTACGAAACAACAGCAACCAGCGCCCAAGCTTGGATCTATATCGCCATGATACGAATCCAAATCCGCCGCCTCGCTTGATTCCTCACTTTAACCGACTTTTCAGACAGGCTCTGAGAAAGTCGATGTCCCTGCGGGCAAAAACTTCGAAATTACTGTACCAAACTGCGCGCTCATCCTCAGCCACGATGTTCTTTTCAAGTAAACCATCGTAGAATTTGATGATTCTGGCGATGAGATCGGCCTTCAATCCAGACACATTCAACCCAATCTCCTCACACCACTTACTCAGTGTCTCTGTCGCCAAACCATCTCGCGGAGAAATGCCGCCCAAAAGAGTGGACGGCTTGATATGATCAACGCAAAGCTCATGCAACTCTTCCATTGTTGCAGAAGGTGATACGGGTAAATCACACTTCGCCAGAATATCGATCAGGTAAGGTTTCAGCCTGACATGCTTGTATTTCAGCATCTGCCGATATCCGTATTCCCGCATTTCGATAGCGAAGACTTTGCGAAGAGTCGCTGCCAATTCCTCGGGAATAACATCAAAATCTACTCCGTCGTTGTTTCGGATAGCGAAAAGAAGCCCTTCGGATTGCAACATCCGTCGTGTTTCATCGATTTCAGCGCGGGTGTGTATCTGATTGCCCGGCTTCGGGAACTTGCCAAGCTTCGCTTCTAAAATGCGATACTCGGTGTCTGTGATGCGCAATCTCAACCTCAGTTTTTCAATGAGGTTTTTTTCATCTGGAGAGATTCCCTCGTTTTGCTGCCACGCTGTTTCAAGCACAAACTGAAACAACTCGTAGCTGCGGCTCCGGTCAGTGTTCCGTCTTGATAAATCTTCGTTGGCCCGATCTACAATGGACTGCTCCCATGCAATCACCTGGTCCTCTGTTTCCCTCTTGGCAGAGGTAAAATTATCCTTTTCCAAAACTACCCGACGCAGTAGGAGCAAGGAAAGAGTCCTATGCTCTCGGTTGGAGTGCAGCAAACATTTTCTAATGGATTTACGAACATTTTCTTCGAAGAAGTATTGTGGGGCCGTTTTGATCAGCGCGGCTTTTATTTCATCATCGGTAAGGTTGCGATAGTCGATTACGTAAGCGCTCGAAATCCGTTTCAATTCCACGACAGTCCCAATATTTTCAACGGCTTTGGAGAAGTTCACAGAACGGTTTATACGGAAGCGATCGAATATTGTTAAGGTTTATTTGAGCAAGATGCCGAACCTCTGATCATAGATGAAGGCACCGAGTGTGGTTCTATTGCTCTTTTCCAATCTCACTTTCAACATTTTCTCTCCTCTGCAACCGGGCAATCTCCATGCGCAGGCATTTCACTTCTATTAAAAGTTCATCATTGTGCGCGGGTTCCCGTTTTGTTCCGAGGAAGGCAGATGCAATCAAACCACTCAAAGTTCCGAAAAGCCCCACACCTGAAATCATCAACAACATTGCTATTACCCGGCCTTCCAAAGTCAGAGGAAACTTATCCCCATAGCCCACTGTAGTAATTGTGGTCACGCTCCACCAGACGGCGTCTTCAGCCGTTTTAATATTTGAGTCCGGGTGTGATTCGAACATCAAAATTGCAACGGATGCGAATATGATCAGCAGGCAAGACGAGAGCACCACCGCTCCCACTCCATTTTTGAGTTTATTTCTCAAAACAAGCGAATGCACCTTCTGATAAGATCGGACAGCCCGGATAATTCGGATTACGCGCAGAATTCGAACCAATCGAGCCCATCTTAAGAAATCGATTGTCGGAATGCTGGCGATCAAATCAATCCAGCCCCATCGTATGAACAATCTCTTGTTCTCTGCATGATAAAATCGAAGTGAAAAATCGATAATCAGCAAACCACACACGAGCAGATCCAGGGATTGCAAGATTCTGTTGGCCTCAGTTGGCAACTCAACCACAGCATCCGCGAGCATGGAAGCGAGCACCACAATCGTGAGGACAAGCACAACGATTTGAAAGAAGCTTAACCGTTGCTCGTCTGCATGCGCGGAAGGGTTCACGGCAAGACTCTTATTGAAATCGGTTAAGAATACCACCGGGATTTTGGGACCGATATTGCCTTCCCCCGTTAACTTGCGCTTTTGATGCGCTTGGCTCAGGTTGCAGTTCGGAAACCGACTCACGTATGAGCGAATGGCTCTTCAAAACGTGTGATGTGGCACACCAAACCATTTTATTCAGAACTAAAACGCCCATGTGGATCAAACGCACAGAAATAGAAATGGTTGAACAACGGAAGCGGCAAGGTCGTAAACGTTTGAAAGAAGCGATTGCCGGAGGCGCAATTGTGCTGCTGATCGTCACTTTCCTGTTTGACTGGCAGGAGGCTGGTGAACGCAGTCGTTTTTTCATTTCGATCCAGGAGCTTCTGTCCCGGCTACCATTGGCGGGGATCATTGCGGTCGTCTCTGGTTTTGTAATCTACAAGTTGGAACGCCGGCAACTCCCGATGATGATTTGCCCGCGGTGCGAGACCACGAAAATTGAAGACGAGACGGACCAATGCTCCTGCGGAGAGCAATTTGAAGTGATGGAAACATTGAAGCAGGTGAAAACGGTCACACCTGCCGCATCCGCAGCGATCCAGGGCAAGGCCCATCCACGTCAACCGAACAGTGATGGGAGTGCTGAGCGCAAGTAAATTGAGCCGAACACGTAGCGCTGCGATTGTGCGCGGTTAGCTCAATCGTAGTGCATTGCAGCCGAGGACGGATGCCGGAATTAACCTTGTTAACGTCACCCATCGGAATAGTATCGTGTCAAAGACAACCTCTTGCCATGGTATTACGGCGTTTTAGTTTTTGCTGGGTGATTTTGCACTTCATGTGCCTACACGTATCTGCCGACTCAGTGCGGCTCGTTTCCGTCATGGGCTCATCTGCCCCACCACCTGCAGGTGGCAATGGGGATTCTTTCATTCCCATTGTCAGCGCTGATGGACAGCAGGTGCTTTTCGCCAGCATGGCGGACAATCTGGTGATAGATACCAACAGCACACCATTAGCCGCATCGTATCCGTTCAAGTTAAACGTATTTCTTCGCGACCGCACCAACGCTTCCACGATGCTCGTGAGCAAGAACCTGGTCGGAGTTTCCGGAAACGGAGATTCAGTTCCGATGGGCATTTCCACAAACAATCGTTACGTGTTGTTTGAAAGCAGCGCGAGCGATCTCGTTTCGAATGATACCAACAATGCGTCGGACATTCTTGTTCGAGACCTGACCGCAGGTTCCACAGTTTTGGTCAGCGTCAACACCAATGGTCAGGCAGGGAACAATCTCTCAAGAAATGCTTGTTTCACTCCAGACGGTCGTTACGTCGCCTTTGTCAGCGCCGCCACCGACCTCGTGGAGAACGACACTAATGACATTCCGGATATTTTTGTCCGGGACTTGCAGACCGGCGCAACCGTTCTTGTCAGCAGTGGGGCCATGGCAGTGAACGGCGCAAGCAGTTCGGAAGCACCTGAAATATCCGATGATGGCCGATTCGTCGCGTTCTGGAGCACGGCAACCAATCTGGTTCCAGGAGTCGAAACGTCGGGCGAAATTTACGTGCGAGACATCATCGAAGGTACAACAATTTGGGCCAGTTCCGCTGCGGGCGGATTGCTTGAGTCGCTGCACCAGGCGACAAACGGTATTTGTTTCAATCATGCTCTCAGCGGGGATGGTAGGTTTGTCGGGTTTCAAATCAGTTCTAATCTCTCGTCTCGCGGGCTTGTTCTTCGTTACGACAGGGAAAGTCAACTTACCGATTTGATCCATACCAACGCTTTCGCCTACGGAGCTCCTTACGAGGAGGTAAGGACTTTGGAAATGACGCCGGACGGACGGACGATCGTTTTTATCGCGAACACGAATGCCGTTTCACCCACAAACACATCCGTTCTGGTTTGGAGTGCCGACACCGGCACGACCACAATCGCGAGCGGTGAATTGAGCAATACGACTGCGATTGGTGAATGGCCTTCCATTGACCCGACGGGGCGCTTTGTTTTGTTTGTGAGCAATCCCCATCTTTACCTTCACGATCTACAAAACAACGTCACCACTCTCGTTAATGCGGATACCAATGGCGTTGGTTCAGACATCGCCATTGGCGCAATTCCAAGCTCAAGCACCAATGGCGGTTTTATCGCTTTTCAAGCCTATGACGGCGCTCTCGTGGAGAACGACAATAACCGCAAATACGATGTCTTCCTTCGCGACTTGATTGCCGGAACCACTGAAATGATTTCAGAGCGGCACCCGGCGTCTGCTTCGAGTTCGCCGAATGGCTCCAGCACTGTGTTCTCGGTTAGCGAAACCGGCCGCTATGTCGCATTCGTGAGTGAAGCTAACAATTTGGTTTCCAATGATACTAACGGGGTGCGGGACGTATTCGTCCGGGATTTGTCGAACGGAACAAATATTCTCGCCAGTTTCTCGACCAACGGTGTTTCGGCGAATGGTGTGTCGAGTGATCCCACCATCAGCAGCGATGGTCGCTACGTCGCCTTCACGAGTTCGGCGAGCAACCTTTTGCCTATCGGGGCAAACAGCATCAACGATGTTTATGTTTTTGATGTGCAGACGGGCACGCTCTCGCTCGGCACCATTTCCACCACAGGCACGGCTTCTGGGAACAACGAATCGGCCGCTCTTTCTATCAGTGACGAAGGGCGTTACCTCCTCTTCCGCAGCAAAGCGTCGAATCTGGCACCCGGTTCGTTCACCACGGGAACTGAAAACCTTTTCGTGCGCGATCGTCAAAGTCTCACGACTGTCGCATTAACAACGGCTGGTATGACCGAGGCGATGATGACTGCAAATGGCCGCCATGTGGCGTTTATTGGAAGGCTACCGGGCGTCAGTAGCACCAATCTCTATATCTGGGATAATGTGTTGCAAACCCGAGTTTTCACCAACACAACCGCTGGCATCCGAGGTATTTCAATCAGCCAGGATGGAAACAAAGTGGCTTTCGTTTCAGGCACCAATTTGTTTGTGGCGGATCGAGTGGCAGATACAATCTTTCCTGTAGGTTCTCTCGGGCTAAATGCGCGAGTCGATTTGCAGTTTAGCGGAGACGGGCAGTTTCTCACCTATGCCAGTTCGTATCCTCAAGGGTTCAACGATCAGAACGACGCCAATGATGTTTACCTTTACGATTTCACGTCGCATACCACCACCTTGGTGAGCCACGCTCGCAACACGGTTGAGGCAGCCGATGGCGCCTCCGACCGGCCAAGTATCAGCCATGACGGACGGTTCATTGTTTATCGCTCGTATGCATCAAACATTATTCCAAATGACAGCAACGGTTTTCCTGACCTGTTTATCTACGATCGACCGAACCAAACGACCACACTCCTGACAGCGGGGTCATCGAATCAGAGCAACAACTTCTCGTTTGCGGCGAAGTTCAGCGGCGATGGACGCTCGTTGATATTTCCGAGTTGGGCTTCAAACCTCAATTCCGGCGATGGGAACCACCATGGGAACCTGTTCGTATTTGCCTTTCTATATCTCAACATCTCTTCGAATACCGACTCTCAAGGGACGACGATTTCATGGCCTGCAATACCGGCTCAAACTTTCCAGATCCAATATAAGGACCATCTAAACCAGCAGAACTGGGTGAACCTGACCGGCACGATTTCCTTCGAAGAAGGAACGGCTTCCATCCAGGATCCATCTCCAGAATCTGCCTCCAGATTTTATCGATTACTCGCGAATTAAGACTTTTTGAAAATGAGCATGAAAACGGACTTCCGAATCGGATATTGCCAAAAACGGCTCGCATTTACTTCCATCGAATTGCTTGTGGTGGTCGGGATTCTTATTTTTTGCACTTTCTTGATCCTACCTGCTTTCGGCAGAACAAAGAACAATTCTCCCACGGCCCAATGTCTTAACAATCTCCGGCAACTATCCTCCGCGATCAGCATGTATTCAGTGGATAACCAGGATACTTTACCTGGCAGTTGTTGGACAGCAGTGTACGGTCACTACCAATCGAACACCCAGTTGCGTTATGGCCTGATCAACTACATTGCTCCGTATTTGGGGGGTGAAGCTTCAACGACTACGTTGCAATCAATTGATGCCGCAAATTGTCCGGGTTCTCTGCGTTTTAGAAAAAACCCTCCGAGCAGTACCAATATTTTAGCCATGAATGTCAGTTATCAACTGCTACGTTATCTCACAAATAACACCTCTAATCCCCCTTTCAGTCTTTGTGACGCGCCTGTGCAGGATCGCTTTCCTTTCGGCTATCCAAGCAAATCCCTGGGTTTGTCAATATGCGGAAGCTCAGCCTTCGATTACCCTGGCATGAAAATCAGCAATATAAAACTTCCTGGAAGACAATGGGCAATGGTGGACGTGGACGCACGAAATAGCATTTCCAGCATAAACGTATTTCCCGGCGGAGCAAACTACGGCCAGAATCTCCCATCCACGCGCGTACATCTAAACACTCGCAACTACCTGTTCTTCGATGGTCATGCGGCAACCATCAAGGATTGAATTCTCCATAGGCCCGCGATAAGACTGCAACACTCCAATCATCAACGGCATAAACCGTGTTGCTTGCTATCTGACTTTCCGCATCTGCACGGCGCGGACGTATTGGCCATCCACGTCGATCGAACTGATAACCACGACGGTGTTGCCCTTCTGCAAGGCGCCGCGCGTTGTCAGCATCCCGAGTGCGACGGAAATGTTTTTCTCGCGAGTCATTTCGGACAAATCAGAAACGAAAGCGGAAACGCCCCAGTTCAAAGTCAACGAGTCGGCCACACGCTGGCTATCGCAGATCGCCAGGATTGGCGAGTGTTGGGGACGCATCCATGCCGCGTAACGGGCTGATGTGCCACTGACGGTGAATACCACGATGGCATCGGCGCGCAATTGATCGGCCATCACCACGGCGCTCTTCACCATCTTTTGCTCAGCATTGGTTAACTCGGCGTTATCCTGGAAATTCGCTCCACCGCTACGCTCGGTTCGGATGGCGACGCGATTGAAGACTTCCAAACATTTCAGCGGATATTTTCCAACCGTGGTTTCGCCGCTCAACATGATGGCGTCGGCCTGTTCGTAAACGGCATTGGCAACATCGGTCACTTCTGCTCGGGTGGGAATGGGACTATTAATCATGCTCTCCAGCATGTGAGTGGCGACGATGACTGGTTTGCCAATCCGCAAACAATATTTCACGGCGCGCCGCTGGATGATCGGGAGTTCTTCATACGGCACTTCGATGCCGAGATCACCGCGAGCGACCATGACGGCATCGGTTTCCTGGATGATTTCCTTAAGATTTTTAATCGCCTGTTGGTCTTCCAGCTTGGCCACGATTCGCGGCGGGGTTTTGCAGCTTTGCAGAACCGCGCGAAGCTGCCGGATGTCCTTGGCTTCACGCACAAAAGAAAGGGCCATGAAATCGACGCCCAGTTCCAACCCAAGCGCGACATCCTCCAAATCTTTGGCAGTCAATGCAGGCAGACTGACTTTGACACCGGGCAAATTGATGTGACGACGGCTGCCAAGCTTGCCGGGGGTGAGCACTTCACACTCAATGTGGTTGGCGCTCTTCTTGAGGACTTTCATTTGGATTTCGCCATTATCCACCAGCACCACATCTCCGACATGGATGTCATTCACGAGGTTGTCGTAATTCACATCCACGGAATGTTCTTCCTCACTTTTTTCTCCGCGCACGGTGAAGGTAAATTTTCCGCCGGGCTTCAGATCTAAAGCGGTGGAAAGTTCTCCGGTGCGAATCGCCGGTCCTTGTGTATCCATCAAAATGCCAACCGCCACTCCGCGAGCGGCTGCGGCTTCGCGTATATCTTTCACCACACGCCGGACCCAGTCGTGTTTCGCGTGGGACATGTTTAAGCGGGCGATGTTCATGCCGGCATCGATCATTTTGCCAAGCATTTCTGGTGAATCCGTAGCGGGGCCGAGGGTGGCAATGATTTTGGTTTTTCGCATGAGCAACAGAGGTGAGATTAGGAAAACGTCCGGTGATAGAAAGCGTTTTCAGGAGAATTGATAGATGAAAAACAAAGCGCCCGCGACATAAACAGCCAATGATCGTGTCAGATTTCTTGTTCCAAACACCGAGGGCCGATTTATACCGCAGGCGCCAATCCACTTAACCCAGAGCAACGGTAGTCCTCATTTTATCCTTTGCAAGGGGGGAGGAGGCGAGGAATTGAAAAATGCAAAATCAGGGCGGCGCGGCACATCGAAACCTCCACGTCCAACCGGAGGCCTGATGCCATATCGAACCGTTCTTCCCGCACTGCTTCATTTTGCAATTTGCATTTTCCATTTTTCAATTTGCAATTCCCTCCCAGCTTGGAAAAACGAGCCCGCAAACGAGACGAACCGCTCCCGTGGTTGGCTTGGCGGCGCTTTGTTTGCGGGAGTTAGGTTTTGACTTGAAGTAGGTGCAAACCTACATTTTTGGCAAAATGTTGGCCGCTGAAACCAAAGCGCTGGAAATCCCCTCCCCCGAACCGCCGCAACCAGGCGATTCGTGGAAGCGCATCGTTGAAGGTATCGAGCCTTTCCTCAAGGACGTTTCTTTATTTCTCACCAGGCAAGTCCAGGCATTCGAACCTGAGATCGGTGAGATGGCATCCTACGCACTCGCGGCGCAGGGCAAACAACTGCGCTCCAGCCTCGTCGCCTTAAGCGCCGATGCCGCTGGCGATCGCAATAAAGATCATATCACTGTTGCGGCGATTATTGAGATGGTCCATCTCGCTACCCTGGTGCATGACGACGTGATTGATGAGGCCAAAGTACGTCGCAGCCAACCCACCCTCACAGCCAATTGGGGCAATGAAGTTTCCGTTCTGCTCGGCGATTGCCTGTTCGCGCATTCGCTGAAATTAGCCGCCAGTTTTCCGACCCCTGAAATTTGCCGGGCGGTTGCGACCGCGACCAATGTCGTGTGCTCTGGAGAAATTCTCCAGACACAGCAGCGTTGGAAGTTTGATTTTACTCGTAGCGAGTACCTGCGGATTGTGGCGATGAAAACGGCGGAATTGTTTGCGCTCTCCTGCGAACAAGGTGCTTTTCTCGCCAACGCCAGCCCGGAAATCCGGACTGCTTTGCGCAATTACGGCATGGCGCTCGGAACGGCTTACCAGATTTATGATGATTGCCTCGACTTGTTCGGCAGCGAAGCATTTGCAGGCAAATCCCTCGGAACAGATCTCGCAAAGGGAAAGATCACACTGCCCCTCCTGATCGTGCTGGAGAATGGCACCGAGAACGATAAGGCACGGTTGCGTCATTTGGTTGAACTGTGGGAAATCGTTTCCCTGCCGGAGATGCTGCATCTCTTGAAAAAGTACGATGCATTGATCCAATCACGTCGCGTCATCCAGCAACATTTGGCAGCCGCGCGGGCAAGCCTGGCTGTGTTACCCCTTTCCTCGGGCCGTGTGGCACTGCAGGAATTGACGGAATACCTCGAGCACTTGACCATGGCTTTGGAGTGATTTCCGATGACCACCCCCGAAACTTTGGAAACACCATCCAACGAAGGTGCGGATGACTTGACGCTCGCAAGGCGGGCGCAGGAGGGCGACGCTGTTGCTTATGACACCCTGATGCGGAAATATCAGCAGCGCATCTACGCGACGCTCTATAACATGACGTCCAACCACGAGGATGCCAATGATCTCACCCAGGAAACCTTCATCAAAGCATACCAGGCGCTGAAATCTTTCAAGGGCGATGCGGGGTTTTACACCTGGGTTTACCGGATTGCGGTCAATAAGACCCTCAATTTCCTGAAACAACGGAAAAACAAGCGTCACATGAGCTTGAACGACCTGGATTTCAACGTGGAAAACAACCCGGACCTGGTTGCTCTCATATCAGAAAAAACCCCACGCAGGGATGCGGATTTGACTGAATTGCAGGAGAAATTGAACGAGGCGATGCAGAAACTGTCAGAACCTCATAGATTGGTTGTGACGTTGCACGACATTCAAGGCTTGTCGCACGAGGAAATCGGCAAGATTATGGAGTGCAACCCTGGCACAGTTCGGTCGCGGTTGTTCTACGCCAGGCAACAGTTGCAAGCCACTCTGATGAATTACCTGAAGTAACTATGAATACGGAACCGGAGAATTTTGAGCAGTTACGCAAACTTTTGGCGCTAAAGAAACACGAACAACCACCTCCGGGCTACTTCAACAACCTGCCGAACCAGATCTGGACACGAATCGAAAAGGAAAAAGCCTCACCTGCCCCAACTTTCTTGGAAGAATTGCTGTCGCGCTTCGTTTTGCGTCCGACTGTGGCTTATGGCTTCGCTTTTATTGTTTGTGCAACGTTGATCGTCGGGATTGGATCTACGCTAAATCAGGAAGATCAACTGATTGGAGGAGGCACTCCGACGGTTCAGCAGCAAAATCGTGAGGGGTTAACGCCCGGAACACCAGCTTTGGCCCGGGAAATGGAACTGCCTCACACCAACATCTCAAGCACAAATCCAGTGCCCCCGAGTCCGTCCAGCCTACTGCACGTCCAGCCGGTTACTTTCAATCCTTAAAAGTTATATTCGGCAGTTCAATACCGCTAATCTATCCTTGTACCCAATGTTGAAACATTGGGCTATTGTCAGGTGTCCCTCCGAGACAAAGACCATCATCGGCATTCCTGTTTCACAAGAACACCATTCCACCGAAAACAGCGAAGAACCTGGAGCGGGTGATAAAAGGACGCGACGGAGGTCTTCTAAATTATTTTGGAGCACAGAAAATTCCTTTTTCCGGCCTCCAAATTATTTTGGAGCATAAGAAATTACTTTTTTCGGCCTCCAAATTATTTTGGAGCATAGAAAATTGCTTTCGGAGTGCTCGAAACTATTTTGGAGCGCGAGAAATTACTTTTTTTGGCCCCCAAACTATTTTGGAGCATAGAAAATTACTTTTTTCGGCCTCCAAATTAATTTGGAGCACCAAAAATTGCTTTCGGAGCTCTCCAAATTATTTTGGAGAACGAAAAAAGCTGGCGGCAGGGCTGTATTGAGGTCACAGAGGATACCCGTTCCCCGAGGATGAACCGAAATTGAGGCCACTTGCGGGTTCATTCCCAATGAAATAAGAACTTACGGGAAGATCAGCGGTCAACTGCGGTTTCGCCTGACATCATCTCCTCCCGATTTGAACGCCGAGATTAGAATTCCCGATTGAACAGCAGATCGGCTTCTCCCCAGGGGAGCACGAGTTTATTCCCGCCTTCAATCACGACATCAACGTTTCGACTATCAATTGAAACTTTGTAGAAGCCCGTTTCTCTTGTCCAGGTTCCTTCAGCCATAATCCGAGGGGCGTTCTCCGCACCAGGAGCTTTCTCGCCGCGTTTCAGAATAATTCGGTTTTCGATGGTAGCAACGAGACTCGCATCCCAGAACGGAAGCATCCTTGAGCGCAATAGACGCAGTTCGTTAGCAGAGATGCTGGCACGCTTTTTCCTTTCCGCGTTTACCGTGCCGGCGAAATCAAACTGCCAGCGGCCGAGAATCCGTTCATCACCGTATTTTTCGGACTCACCGGTTTCCAGGAAGTTCTTCAAGTCCTTGAGGTCAGGGATAAGGATCGCCTGAATGTCTTCCATCAAAGCTGCATTGGTGCTGATCGCCTGAACTTGCGGATGTTCCAGCAACTGGTTGACGGTCGCGCCGCCTTGCCAAAGATTGTGAAAATCAACGTCGTTGGCCAATTCTTGAAATTCCGCGCGTTCTGCCAAAGTCAGGAAACTGGGGTAACGGGACAGCCTGCTTTCCAGAACAGGATTATTGTAAACCAATCCAACGATATCGAATGCGTCGTAAACTTCCTCTTTGGCCGGGTCAAAGGCTGCCACCACTCGGTCAAACTTTGTATCCCGCAGTTCTTCCCGTGCTTTATTAATGAAACGCATCGAACCTTTGTCTTCAGCACCGGAAGCGATTTGCACGGTCAGATACCCAAACGTATAAATGGGGATCATTACGAGAACGAACACCGCAGCGCCGCTGAGTAGCCCGAGAGAAATGCCGACTCGATCATTCATCCGCTCCACCTTGTAGCGTGCTTTGTCGCCCATTTTATATTTGTAAAAGAGATCGAACTTTTGATTCACCGCATGTGCGATGATCTGGAAGACGATGTAAACGATGAGAAATGCAATGGCAGGACCGATCACCTGTTGCATGGCCGGATGTTTCACCCCCACAAGACTGAGTGCGGGCTTGAGCACCGCCCCAAGCGGCATGGCAGCAACCGCCGCTACCAGCAGTCCAATGAAACTTATTACGCCTCGAAGTGCGCCCTGCTGATAACCGATCCAACCCATAAATGCCAAAAGTACAATTGCGGTGATCCAAACTATCATGCGTAGAAAATAAAACGACCGGCAAGAAAAGCACCCAAAAAAAGCAGGTTTCTGCACCTGCGTTCCCCCCTTGGGATCATCCCTCTCGTTTTAATTGTATTTGATTAAGCAAAAGAGCCGTCCTCCATTCAAGGTGCATTGGAGAGGAGAAAGGCGAATTAACAAGGAAAGCGGGTGAGGTGGAAGGTGCGGTTACGCCGCGCTCCGTTCCTTCGGAAATCTCATCCACTTTTAATCTCCTTTCGTCGAAGCATCAGGACAAACTCGACATCGCGCTTCATCTACAGTTTTATTTTCTTTCTCACCCGATAAACTCGGGTCGCACTTTTTATGCAAACGCTTCTTATCGCGCTCCTTTCAGGAATAGGCTTCATCATCGCCTATAACACTTATGGGCGATGGCTGGGACGAAAAATCTTTTCGCTTTCTGCCAAGAGCATATGTCCTGCAACACGCCTCAACGATGGGGTCGATTATGTTCCAACGCCGAAATTCGTCGTGTTCGGACATCATTTCACCTCGATCGCTGGAACCGGACCAATCGTCGGGCCAGCCATTGCGATCATGTGGGGATGGTTGCCTGCCCTGCTCTGGGTGGTGTTCGGCTCCATCTTCATCGGGGCGGTGCATGATCTCGGAGCGCTCGTGGTCAGTTTGCGCAATAATGGGCAGACAGTTGGCGACATTGCCGGGCGGGTGATGAATCGGCGGGCGAGACTTTTGTTTTTGTGCGTTCTTGTGATGGCTTTGACGGTGGTGCTCGCGATCTTCGGAATGGTTATCGCCACCGTTTTCAAACAATACCCGGCTTCCATTTTTCCCTGCACCATTCAGATCCCAATTGCGATCGCGATCGGATACTCACTTTATCGCAAAGGAATCAATCTGCTCTGGCCATCGCTCATTGCCCTCGGATTGATGTATCTGGCTGTTTTCTATGGCGATGTTGGTGTGTTGCACGCGATCAACACGACCATGGCCGGATGGTCGATTCTTACCTGGGTCGTGGTGCTTCTGCTCTACGCATACGTTGCCTCTGTTTTGCCGGTCTGGACCCTTTTGCAACCGCGGGATTACATTAACTCGCTGCAATTGATTTCGGCGCTTGGGCTGATCGTTTTCGGACTGTTCTGGGCAGCCTTCAACGGCGGCGCCCCCCTGGAGAACGGCGTGCGCCCGGAATTGGCATTGGCCGCGCCAGCAATCGAATGGAATCCGAAAGGGGCGCCAATGATCATGCCGTTTTTGTTCATCACGGTGGCCTGTGGCGCCATCAGCGGTTTTCATTGCCTGGTCAGCAGCGGCACCAGTAGCAAACAATTGCAAAGCGAACCTGATGCGCGTTTTGTCGCTTACGGCGGGATGTTGACGGAAGGTTTCCTGGCAGTCCTGGTGATTCTCGCCTGCGCGGCAGGAATCGGCCTGGGAATTTCTTCCGAGGGAGCAACCCTCTCCGGTCATGATGCCTGGGCGGCAAAATACGCTTCATGGCCAGCAGTGTCCAAAGGCGCCATATCAGCTTTCGTGGATGGCTCAGCCAATTTTCTCAAAGCTTTCGGAATGAAACCCGAAATAGCAGTCGCATTGATGGGGGTGCTCATCGCTTCATTTGCCGGCACAACAATGGACACCGCTTGCCGTCTGCAACGTTATGTCGTGCAGGAACTGGCGGAAACCCTTTCACCCAAAAGATCCGGGCAAGCCGCAAGGAGCAGTCCGCTCGACCTTTTGAAGAACAAGCATGGCGCAACCATCTTTGCCATTCTGCTCGCTGCATTCCTGGCTGCCGTTCCTGCGCCCGGAAAAGAATGGTCGCTCGCCGAAGCAGGAAAAGGCGGCCTGATCCTGTGGCCAATCTTCGGGGCCACCAACCAACTCCTCGCTGGATTATCCTTTTTGGTAATCACATTTTATTTGTGGCGCAGAAATCGGCCAGTGTGGTTTTTGGTTATCCCTACCATATTCATGCTCGTCATGCCGCTCTGGGCGATGACCGCTCAGTTGTTCTTCGGCAGTGGAGATTCCCCAAGCTGGCTGGTGCAAAAAAACTGGCCGCTGGTAGTGATTGCTCTCTTTACGATTCTCCTGGAAATCTGGATGATCATCGAAGCAATCAGTATGTTCCCCCGAGCCAAAGGCATTCTCGAAGCGAACGCCGTGGAAAATAGCGCTCCAGAAGTTTTGAAAACGACCCCTGTAAGCTGAGCAAGAATGAAACAACGCATTGGCTTGTTTGGTGGTTCCTTTGATCCCGTTCATCTCGGGCATCTGCTGGTTGCCCAGGCAGCGTTCGAAGAAATAAACCTGAGCAGGATCTTTTTCATTCCAACCGCACAGTCCCCCTTCAAACCAGAATCCAGTCCTGTAGAGCCAAAAGATCGGCTTCGGATGCTACACTCAGCTCTCGCAGGACAAACCTGGTGCGAAGTGGACCGGCAAGAAATTGACCGGGGGGGGATATCATACACCATCGAGACGGCGCGCAGTTATCGGAACAGTTTTCCCGATGCAGAATTATTTTATTTGATTGGCGCCGATCACGTGGCGCAGTTGCCCAAATGGCGGGAAGCCAATGCGTTGGCAGAACTGCTCCAATTTATCGTGGTACCTCGTCCGGGAGAGCCTGGAGTGGAATTGCCCAGTCCGTTTCGAGGCAATTTCCTGCGCGGTTTTCCGCTCGCTGTTTCTTCTTCGACCATCCGAGCCCGTGTAAACGCCAGACTTTCGATCGATCACCTCGTAAAACGGGAGGTTGCCGAAATCATTCGCAACAATGGACTTTATCTTTGACGGCCTTGCGTTAGCTTTTTAGCGAATGGATTCTAAAAAACTGGCGCTGCTCTGCCGCAAACTGGCGGAGAACAGAAAAGCTGAAAACGTGGTAGTGCTCGATGTCCGAAAATTATCTTCCGTGACGGATTACTTCGTGATCGCTTCGGGATCAAGCGAACCTCATATCCGCGCAATTGTGGATGAGATTGCCAGCGTACTAGGGAGCGAACATGAAGTGATCCCGCGCGCCATTGATGGAGCAGCCCAAACGCCCTGGCGCGTTTTGGACTTTTTTGATGTCATCGTGCATGTGATGCGCAATGACATTCGAGAGAAGTACGACTTGGAAAGCCTCTGGGGAGATGCCCCCATCGTCAAAGCCCCTGCAAAACGCAGCAAAAAACCGGCAGCATGACTGCCGCCGGTTAGTGAAAATCTAAATCTTCTAAAAAGTTTATAGAGGCTGCTGATCCGGATCTTTGGGAGGGATCTCCGCGCTGGCTTGAACCATCGCGTCGAGGATCTTTTTGAACTCATCCAGGCCTGTCGCAGGAATAATCACGTTATCGCGGCGACCATTCACGTCCTCCGTAATACGAAGAAACCGACCGCGGGGATTCTCTTTGAGAGTGAAAATGAAAGTCTTCCGCTCAATCTGAATGCGCTCTGTTTTTAGCGTATCCTCTTGCACTGGAGGCTTTGGCGGCATTCCGCCGTATTGCGAATGAGGGCGGTGACCGCCGTAAGGTGATGGACGTTCGTTTGAAATCATACCAATTTTTTGTTCTGAATGCTTTCCTCCCGACCCCCACAGGAATGCGTCCGTTATTAATGCAAGGTTTGCCAGAAACGAGACATTGTCAACTCCGATTACGACCCTGCCTGCGCTCGGAAACAGCCGGTTATTTGAAAAGTCTATACGAAAAGGCGATGGAAGAAAAGCGCGCCCTCCACTTTTTGACAATAACTTTTTTTCATTTTTTTAGACGGCATCCCCAAACTGTATTCCCTGCGCCAATGGTAAATCGCGCCCGTAGTTAATTGTCACAGTCTGACGACGCATGTAATTCTTCCAGGAATCACTGCCGCTTTCCCGCCCCCCACCGGTATCTTTTTCACCACCAAATGCGCCTCCGATTTCCGCGCCGCTTGTCCCGATATTAACATTCGCTATGCCGCAATCGCTGCCGCGCGTGGAAAGGAAGTATTCCGCCTCACGAACGTCATTGGTGAATATCGCCGAACTGAGCCCCTGCGGCACAGCGTTATGTTGCGCCACCACTTCTTCCAGACTCTTGTAGGAAATGATGTACAGAATCGGCGCAAACGTCTCTTCATGAACGATTTGGAAATCTCCTTTCGCCTTCGCGATACAAGGTGTGACGTAGCGTCCACCGGGGAAATTTTTGCCTTTTAGCACTTCGCCGCCATACAACACCTCGCCACCCTCCTTCTTAAGTTGTTTAATCGCGCTTTGCATGGTTTCCACTGATTCCAGATGGATCAATGGCCCCATTAAAGTCTTGGAGTCCAAAGGATTACCAATCGGCACCTGCTTGTAGGCCGTGATCAGTTGGCGGGTCACTTCGTCCACCAGGGATTCATGCACAAACAAACGGCGCGTGCTGGTGCAACGTTGTCCGGCCGTTCCGACCGCTCCGAAAAGAGTAGCTCGCGTTGCCAATTTCACATCTGCCGATGGGGCCACGATAATTGCATTGTTTCCGCCCAGTTCGAGCAACACTTTGCCCAATCGGCGCATTACCACTTCGCCAATCGCACGGCCCATCCTGGTGGAACCTGTGGCGGAGATAAGTGCAACACGCTTGTCGCTCACCAATCGTTCGCCCACCGATTGACGATTACCAATCGTCAAACTGAAAATGGCGGGATCCACTTTGTTCGCACGGCAGACCTTTTCCGCGATTTTAATCGTGGCAATTGCAGTCAATGGAGTGACTTCCGATGGCTTCCAAATGGTGGAATCACCACAGACTGCCGCCAAGACACTGTTCCATGCCCAGACGGCCACTGGAAAATTGAAGGCACTGATGATTCCGACCACTCCAAGCGGATGCCACTGTTCCATCATGCGATGGTTGGCGCGTTCTGAGGCGATGGTGAGCCCATAAAGCTGCCGGGAAAGTCCCACTGCAAAATCACAAATGTCGATCATCTCCTGCACTTCGCCTTCGCCTTCTGCAAGGATCTTCCCAGCTTCAAGCGTCACTAAACGGCCCAAATCTTTTTTCGAATCACGCAAGGCATTGCCGAGCTGGCGGATGATTTCGCCACGCTTCGGGGCTGGCAGTGTTTGCCATTTTTGAAAAGCTGCCTGAGCGCGGCACACGGTTTTTTCAAATTCAGCAGGGGTGGCCTGGCGAACTTTGGCAATCACTTTGCCATCGATGGGCGAAACGCTTTTCAGCACGGGCCCGCTTCCGAGCCATTCTCCACAAAACACGCCAGAATTAGTTTCTTTAAGGCCAAGCTTCTTCAACAACGCAGCCGTCTCTTTCATTGAACTCATATGGTGCAGTCTATTTTTTCACAATCGAACAGCAAGAAATCTCCAGTAATTTGGATATTTGTCACCTTGTAATTTAAAACCGCTCGCGTGAAGTTCTGAACCCGATACATTGCGCCTATGAAAAGCGCTTACGAACTGGCGATGGAACGCCTGAATAAATCCGCTCCCACTGTCAAACTCACCGAGAAGCAGAAAAAACAGCTCTCTGACCTTGATTCAAAATACCAGGCGAAAATTGCCCAACGCGAAATTGCCATCAAAGGTGAAATCGCCACCGCACAATCCGCCGGTGATTGGGCCAAAGCCGAAGAGCTACAGCAACAACTCGTGATCGAACGCAAGAATCTGCAAAGTGACCTGGAAGAAAAAAAAGACAAGTTGCGCAAAGGCTAAACTTTCAAACGCAGCAACGCTGGAACGAACACATCTCGTTCGTCCAGAGGCTACTATCCCCCCCACCTAAGCTTTCTTCGTTTCTTTGTCCATGCACTCGCTTGTCTTCTCGTCTCTTTTCGTCGAGACCACCAGGTAACCACAAAGCAAAAGGCCGAGCGCCAGTGCCGCCAGGCTGATATAGAGGGCGGTTGTGGGGGGCTCAAAAGCAAACACCACTTCATGCTTTCCTGGGGCGAGATAGACGCCGCGCATAATGAAATTGGCCTGCAGCAGCGGCGCTTCCTTCCCATCCACCGTCACCTTCCAATTGGGATCATATTTGTCATTAAACAGCAGCACGGAAGGAACTGTTGCCTCTGCACTAAACACAATCTTTTTCGGAGCATACGAACTAATCTCAACTGTGCCCGCGTTATTGCCGGGAGCAGCAGCGGGTGGAATCTCACGGTCCGAAGAAACAATCACTTCCGTCTGCGGATCGAACTCAGGAGATTTGAGTCGCTCCAATGTAACGGCCTGATTAGTCATGACCTGCCAATTTGAATAGAGTTTTGCTCTCGGCAAAGCGTTCGTGAATTCAATCAGCGCATACTTTCCGTTCGGATTCTGCACGACGGTCAGATCTTCCAGCCGCTTGACCTGGGTTTGTTCGGATTTGGGCGCGAGGTCAAAGCGCATCGGCGCCTGAAAAGCGTCCGTCTTAAACTGTGCATTCAAGGCTTCAGCCAATCCGGCTGGACCCAGAATATAACGGGTATTCGTCAACTGCCAGTAGCGCGGCAACACGTCTAGATTCCTGGGATCGATATAGCCGCTTCGGTAAGGAAATGCTCCCGATGTCATTCCCGCGAACGCTGCGTAATCCACTGGTTCGCGAGGCATCTGAACGATGTCCAGAGATTGAATGTTATAGAATGGAAAGTGCTGCTGCAGCCATTCGATAGCATAAAGAGAACTGAAATTGTCATTCTGTGGAAAGCCCATCGTAAACATCGTGACACGGTTTTTATACGGCTCCTCACGAAGCTTCTCGATGACCGGATTCGTCGCGTACTTATATTTGTAATCGTAATAAATAATCCACGGCATATTGGCGCGCGCCAAATCCACTACGAGAATTGTTCCCAGTAAAATACCCGCCCATTTGGCCCGCGATCCAGCGAACCAGCCACTCATCACCGCAAGCACTGCGCCAACTGACAAAGCGAGGAACAAAACAAACAAACCAACTTCACGGATGCTGAATTTCGCCGTGGTCGCCGCCAATCCCGCATCCAGCCCGGCAAAATCAGTGAGATGCTTTTCAAACGATTTCGCTGACGTATTGAAAATGAGCAACGACAACACCGCAATGGCCAGGAACATGATGCAGCCGATGACCCATTTTTGATCAAACGGCGATGCTGTCACCCAAAACTTTTTCCATTGTTCAGAAAACGAACTACTCCGGGTGATGGCGGCCTCCACATATTGGCGATATAACGCCTGCAAGCCGTACCCAAAGAGAATGATCAGGATCATGTGGAATGGATGCATGAACTTCATCGGATTGCGGATCGTGGAAAAATAAGGGATTTGATAGACGATCTGATAAAGCGGTCCGAAACGCCCCCACGCCAGCAAAAGCGAGATCAGCGCCAACACACTCCAGAACCAGACGAACTTTTTCTCCCGATCTGAATAGACCGATTTCTTCCTTCGCAATGCCTGCGCAATGGCGTAAATCGCCAGCAGCACAACCAGCACCCCTGCGTATTCACCCGACCCGGAAAAACGCGAGAGGCCTTGCCGATGTGTTTCCCACCCTTCGCTCTGCCCGACGCGCCCCCAATACTGTCCCCCATCCGGAGTATCCATGCGATAACCGTGCGAGCCCGGAATCAAGACCCGCAACGTTTCAATCTTCGGCGTGCTCCACTGTGTGGCTTCGGCCCAACGTTTCTCGCGGCCCTCATCCGTTTGTTCCAGCCCTGCAATCCCTTTGACCTGCGTTCCAATCAAGCTCGTCAACGCATGTGCCGCAATCAAGGCGGCGGCGAGCGCAATCACAGCTACCCGACCAACTCCTGTCACCGCTTTTACACCCGAGGATTTGTCGGATTGAATCAGGACATAGAAGAACGCGAACCCAGCGACATACAGACTGTAGAGTGCTCCAACATCAAACCCTTCCATAATTCCCATACCAATCGCAAAGCCGGCCAGAACCAATTTGATCGCGGTGTGTCGCGATTGGCTTTGAATCGCAGCCAAGGCCAGAAAAATGGCAGCTTGCGTCAATGGACGGGAATATTGGCCCCAGGCGGCGTTCGAGAAGAAATTTGCATTTAAAGCAGCGGCAATTCCGCCGAGAATGCAAACGGCCCAATGAAACCTCAGTTGCCGAAAAAACAAACACGCGGAAAGTCCCAGCAACAGCAGAGAAAACGGCACGATAAATTTTGCAAAAGTTACCGGGCCGACGATGGCAAAAAAGAGCAAATCCACCGTTGGCATCGCGCTCGGCTGTTGCCCCCCCAGCCAATTCAAATTCTGCCAATACGCTTTTACATTCCCGATTACATAGTCGGCCTGGGCACTGATCGCCCCAAGGGGCCCGTCATTAGAGTGGTGAACGAATCCTTCGTCAAAACTACGTTGAAATAAAACCCCGAAAACGAGCGCTAATACTGCGATCAAAATGATCCAGCCGGATCGGGAAGTCTTTCCGTCAATCTTTTCTGCCATAAGTGGTCTCAACCGCCGAAACATACATATAAACTGTGAGTCTCCAACTGCAAAAATATCAGCATAGGCCTCTTCCCTTGCCGTCGGGGAACATTTGATTCTCAGCCATCCCGGCAACCTGGCGCAAAAACCAAACTCCCTCTCCACCTTACAGCAGAGAGGGAGCTGAATATCAATCGTCCAGCGCCGTGGCAGAACGCCTAACTAAGGTCGGCGCAGACGGAAGAATTTCGTGTCATCCGTTACTGGCAATGTCACGGTCACTTCGCTGCCATTCGTTACCGGAGTGGCAACGACATTGGTCCACACCATCGCAGACAAGGAATTCGTTGCGGAAACCTGCAAAGCAAACCCATCGACAGTGAGCGGCCACGAAATCACGCTGTTCGTGCCAGATTGCGTGATTTGCAAGGCCGGAACCTCATGCACCACCACCGCGCTGGAAACAAAGGAAGCATTCAGCTCATTTGCCCCCGCATCGGAGACAGAACGTTCCACCGGTTGATCGTTAAACGCCACTGATACAACTCCCGTTGCTGCTGCCAATGGCGTAAAGGTTACCTTAGCGATTTCCTTCAAACCCTCTGGGAATGTGGAACCGATCTGCAGAGCCAGCGCCAATCCGACCCTGCCGGAAGCAATCTCGTTTGCATTCACGTGCAAGGTTACACCCGCAGCATCATTCCCTGCCACTGCCCCGGTGTAGGTCAGTTTCGCAGGATCAAACACCAGGCTGAACCCAACCGCATTTTCATTTCCCTGCGCCTGCAACTGGATTGGGACGGTAATCGGCACCTGCTGCAAGGCCATCACTTCCGTCACCCGGATCTCCCGGTCTTCGGCACTTGCCGTCACCAGAGAACGAGCCGCTGTCCGGCTTGCGACAGTCGGTCCGCCCACGGCGGTGAGAGGATCCAGTCCGGCGGCATAAAGCCCGGCCTGCACCCAATCAGTCACCTTAATTTTACCGTCACCGAGAGTGGACCGGGGAGCGCAATCCGCACGTTGGAATTCCGCAGCGCTACCGAACTCATCGAGGCCCGCGGCAAAGCGCCCAATCTGCACCCAGTCTGTAATGGAAACTCCATAATTGCCACCAGGACGTGGCGCGACATCCGCCTCAAATTCCGTGCGGGCCAGCGATACCGTGCCATTCGTGTAGAACCCGGTCATTGTTTGTGCCTGAGGATCAGAAATCTGCCGAGCCGTCGGAATATCACCAAAGGTGACGGTTGCTGCTGTTGCGCTGGTCGTAATTTTGGAAGTAAAACCGATCCGGACAATTTCTCGCGTGCCAGCGGTAAAGGTTGCATTCGCGTTCAGTGCCAATGCCACACCCAACTTGCCTGTGCTTGCCTGGTTTGTGTTGATGAGAAGAGTTGCGCCTGAAGCTCCACTTCCCAATACAACATTCGCATAGGTCAATTGGTTCGTCGGGAAATTGATACTGAAGCCGAGCGCGTTTTCATTCCCATTTGCGATCAACTCAATCGGGAGTGTGACAGAGCCGCCTGCCATCGCATTGGTGCTAACCACGCGGACAGCCGAAGGCGGCAAAGCCACTGTGACCACCGCGTTGCTACTGGTGGCAAATCCCAACGCATTCGAAACAACAACCGAGTAACTTCCAGCGTGGCTGGACTGAACATTGTTAATTAGTGTCTGGCCGGAAACTCCCAATTTTGGAAACGGGATCGGCTGTGGAGGGGTCTGGCCCGAGCGGCGGCGGGTTGTTTATCACGCGAGCACGCTCAAATTGTTGAAATTCTCCGGCGATGCCGACACCGCTCCTGTCGGACTGGGCGGGCCGGGTGTGAGCGGCTTCAGCCGGGCGCTCGCGCCAGCAGTTCCCTCCCGATCATGTGCAGATTGTAGCTCAGCACGCCGTAGCCCACGTAGCGCAGGTATCCTTTGATCCCCACGTCCAGACACCGGTTCAAGCCGTGATGTTCCAAACTGTTGATTTCGCTTTCCACCGCGCTGTGTTGTTTCCGGAGCGCCACAAATTGCTTTTCACTTTCACGCTCTGTCTCCGTCGCGTTCTTTTTCCCGCGCTTGGGCATCACCACTACCGGCACATACAAGTTCAACAACGCCCGGTCTTCTTCCCGCGTGAAGCCTTTGTCGAAACTCAAACTGGCTACGCTGCCCGCGCCGTATCTTCCCAGCAACCGGTCGGCCACCGGCACGCTCCGGTCCACGTCGGCCACGCCCGCCGCCACGTCGTAGTCCTGGATCAATTGATTCTGGTCGGTCGCGAGCAACAGGCGATGGCCCAGTTCCACGTTCGGTCGTTGCTTGCCTTTTTGAATCCATTCGGTGTGCGGTTCAAACAGCGAAAAGACTTTCTCATGCGACGGAATGGTTTCTTCTTTCAACAACCGGCGCTCGACCAGGTCCAGATGCTTGTCGAGCATCCGCTGGAAGTATTCGAGGGCTTCCCAGTGCGCGAGTTCCACGGGCTGGTCGCACAGGCTCGAAAGACTTTCCCGCACTTTGGCAGAGAGGTCGCGGCCCACGGCCAGGTAATCGCGCACGGTGCGTTTCATCCGCGCTTCCTTGTTGGGCCCGCCGCGATAAACCACCTGGCTGGCGGCGCGTTCCAGGTTCTTGAGTTGACGCCGCCATTCCTTGGCTTTGCGCCAGCCGGGCAAGGCGTAGCCGAACTGGTCGCGATATTTCACGATCAAGTCCACGCACTTACGGCCCGCGTCCCACAACAAATTCAAGTCGGTGGGAAAATGCACGTCGGTTTCCAGCACATAGGTGTCCACTTTGACTTCAAGCGCCGCGACGGGCGCGCCGCCTTTTTTTGCGAACACCTCGCGTCCTGCGGCGGTGATGCGCGCGTTGATTTGCTGGAGCAGTACGTCGTCGAGCAGCGCGACGTTGTCCCGCAGCGTCTGATGACCGAACATTTTGGACTCGTCATTCCACGGCGTGGCTGGCAGACCGAGCATCTGGCGCACGAGCATGTCGTAGTTGGCGATGTGTTCCATGCGATCCCAGTCGGCATCCAGGCCGAGGCGCACGACGCCCAACACGAGGATTTGCCAGAGGTCCATGCCGGTGCGGCCCGTGGCTTTTTTGCCGGCGAGGAGTTTGGCTTCCAGCAGGGCGAAGATCTCCGCCTTGAGAGTCGGGTGCATCCAGACCCATTGCAAACCGGCCAGGATCGGCGGCAACTCGTCGCGGCTCTTGAGGGGCAGGCGAATCTTTTCGATGGGTGTGATCTGGAGGTCGGGCTGGTGCTGGAAGTGATGGCGCATAGCGGCGAATGTTGCAGCTTTAGACACCAAAATCCCCGCCAACATTCAATCACCACCCCAACATTCGCACCCGCTCATCCACACCAAACCCTCTGCGGACAAGCTCTTTCACGTTGAACGCCGAACACTAATTATGAGCGAAGCATTCGTTGCACCTGTCATAATCGTTTCGTTGAAAAACCATTGGTAGGAAAGTTCACCACTCCCCACTGCTGACACAAAGAGGTTTAGGTTGTTACCAAGAATCACTGTCTGTGATTGCGGTTGCTGAACAATGTCGGCAGCCACGCTCAAACATTTTCCAGCAGAACCGGATACCGCAATGGCAGCGATTTCGTTCGTTGTTAACACCCGATTATAAATCGACATTTCGTCCATTTGGCCGACAAACGGAGGGAATCCGAATGACTCAGAACTCCCGCTTGGGCGTTGGCCGAGATTCACTGGAAGTGCTGTTTTCGGCGTAAAGCTTCCAAGGATTTTAGTAGTGACCAGATTGCCACCAATCAGCAACTGGGCGACCCCACTCGGTTTATCGTACGTCACAGCAACATGCTGCCACTGATTTGGAAGTATTAGCCCTCCGGATGTGATAATTTGATGATCGCCATCGTTGATGTCTCGAACGTTCGCAGCCAGCGTTCCGGCTACCGAACCCAATCCGCCGTTGGGCCGTTCATTGATCCAAAGATGCACACCCGTTTTCCCGGAGGCTGCGCAATAATCGATTACTGGCCGCTTGGTTAAACCATCTGTCGGATTAATCCATCCTTCAATCGTGAAACTTTGAACGGTGAGATTGCTGGAGGCCGGCACAATCACGTACCCGTCAGTTCCGTTCATGTTGAAGCTGGTTCCGACTTTTCCTGGAGAAAAACTCACCCCGGCACTCGCTACCCCGTGATTACCACCGACAGAATCTCCTGCATTATCTTCTCCGCGCCACCACGCAACCATTCCGGAAGCTGGAGACGAACATCCATCAACCTGCAATGAAAACTGCTGCTCGGCGATTTGCTGCTGTGCATCCGCAACCTGAATTGCAAATGAGAAAGTGCCCACCGTTTGCGGAATGCCGCTTATCACACCACTGGCTGAAAGAGTAAGTCCGGCAGGCAAAGCGTTCGACACCAGTGTATAGGAAAATGGAGCCGCACCCGAAGCAGTGAGAGTCTGCGTATAACTGTCGCCCAGAATAGCATTGGGAAGCAATCCACCGACCGTAAAATAAATTCCCTGAAAGCATTTTCCTGCGGCACCGGCCTGGTAAACTGCCGCAATCTCATTGGAGGAGAGCGCACGATTATAAATGGCCAGCTCATCTATCCCCCCAACATATCTTGCCCCGCTTGTTCCATCCTGGCTCCCACTCGGGCGATACCCGATGTTTAAAGGATAAGCGGTTGCTGGAACAAAATTTGTTCCCAAACTGGCTTGAGCAACGATTGAACTGTTCTTATATAGCAGGCCCATTCCGGTCGTACGGTTGTAGGACAGGGTCACATGCTGCCACTGCCCTGTTGCCACAACTCCAGAACCCGTCCCAAAAGAATGACTACCTCCGTTTATATCGCGGATATTCGCGTAGATTGCTCCGGGCACGGTTACGGCTGAGCCGCTCCCAATCCACAAATGAACACCAGCGGAACTTGTTGCTGTAGCAAATTCTACGAGCGGCAATGGAGCACTCACGTTCGACGGATTAATCCACGTCTCAATCGTAAAGCTTTGGACATTCAAATTGCTTGAGGCAGGAACGAGGATGCTGTTGTTGCCGTCCAGATCAAATGCCTGCCCTACCTTGCCTAATGGATAAGCAACTCCATTTGCAGCTCCGTGATTCCCGTTAATCAAATCATTTGCGTTTCCTTCTCCTTTCCACCACCCCACGATTCCACTTACTGGCGCTACACATCCCGTCACAGCAATCGAAAAAGCTTTTTGTTGAATATTGCTGAGGGCATCAGTGACTTGAATTGTGAACTCAAAAAAAACCGGCTGTGGGTACTCCGCTAATCGTTCCGGATGATGCGAGGGACAATCCTTCGGGCAGAGCACCAGAGATCAAACTATATGCAAATGGCGCGCTACCATCCGAGGAAAGTGAGTAGGAGTAGGCGGCGCCACTAGTTCCACCGGGAAGAACCGATGGAGACGTGATTGCCAGGCTCTTGCATTTTCCCGACGAGCCCGCGGCATACAGGGCCTGCATTTCCGCCAATGTGAGAGCTCGGTTGTAGAATGAGATTTCATCCAGTTGCCCGGCAAAAAGACTACTGCCGTTCGAACCGACGCAAGGACCGTTAGCTGCCATCAGGTTACCGGAATTCGAAAAATTGTAGATGACCGGCGCATTGGTGAGCGCATGCATCACTCCATCCACCCACAATGAAAGGTTTGTTGACGCCCTCCTGAACACAACGTGATGAAAATCCCCATCCGAAATTGAATTAGTGCTGTTCATTACGCGAATCGTCGAGCCCGAAAGGTCGTTCTCCACTTCCAAACCCACCACTCCATTCCCATCCATGGTGATGTTCCAGTAGCTACCGTTCCCGCATGTTTGCCGTTTGCTCAAAATGTAAACTCCACCTGCTTTCGTCTGAGATATTTTCATCCAAAGCTCGACGGTGAAATCATTTGTTCCGAAGTTCCCGGCGGTTGTTCCGAATGTGGCGTAATCATTTATCCCGTCGAAACTAAACGCCTGTCCCACTTTGCCAGAAGCAAAGGTAGCTCCATTGTGGAGCGTCCCTTTAACACCGGTCACCACATCGTTGGTGTGACCATCGGCAGGCCACCAGTTCACCAATCCGGATGGAGCGGGAAGACAGCTCTGCGCGACTGCTTTGTGTTGACCGAAGAGAGCCAGGATGGCGAGAAGGAGGACTGCGGTTGTTTTTATCATTTGATGTTTCCCTTTAGAATTTCTTACGCCTGTAATCTGAACAGATGATGTAAGCGGCTCATTTGACCCCCGTTTGGACTCTTCTTCAACACTGAACTCTCAGTTATTTTGAGTAGGCATATCCATTAGGCGGAGAAAATCTTTAAGTTTTGCGTTCGATCGCAGGTCTGTAATCAGCCCTTCGGGAACCTTTCTGATCTGGCAGAATTCACTCGATCTCTTTTTTAAAAGCCCCTTTCACCCGAGCTTTTCTGGAACATTTTGATACCCGTCTCATCTCGGGAGGCTCTTTTTTGGAACGTTTCGATGCCCACCTCATCTCGGGAGGCTCTTTTTTGAAACGTTCCGATGCTCGTCTCACCTCGGAAGGTTCTTTTTTGAAACGTTTCGATGCTCGTCTCACCTCGGGAGGCTCTTTTTTGAAACGTTTCGATGCCCGTCTCACCTCGGGAGGCTCTTTTTTGAAACGTTTCGATGCCCGCCTCATCTCGGGAGACTCTTTTTTGGAACGTTTTGGTGCCTGTCGCAGGTCGTGGAGCTTCTTTCTGAGCGTTGCGGGGGCAATTTTACCTGAAAATATTTGTTTTTTGATTCGGGGGTTAAATCATTCAGGTACAACAGTTAACATCCCGAACATTTGATCAAATCCGGCACTTCGCAACATCGCTTAATCGGCAGATCTATCTTATCAACAACAGTTTACGCTGCATTCATTGCAAATCTCCACCAAACAATCCCTCTTATTTTGGCCCCAAAATAAAAAAACTTTTACGCATGAAACTCAATAAAGACGGGCCTCCGGAGGGCGGAGGAAATTTGTGGACAAATTTTCCCCTTATGTGACCGGTGCCGTTTATGTGAAAAAATACCCGATTCGATTATCGAGTCATTAACCGTCCGGTGAAACGGACAAAAACGGAGTGGAAGAGGCGGATGTTTGAATGGGCCGATTAGTGTCTGTTGGCATTAGCGACCTCCACTTCGTGCAGAAAGAGAGTCATTATGAAAAATGCAATTCCGAAGTCCACTTCTGGTCTTCTCGGCGCTTCTGCCGAGATGATCGGTGGTGCGACCCAACATGGCGCGGCGATCGGCCTGGTCCGAAACACCGCGGTTCACCTCACGACAGACCGAACGGCGCTCGTCACAAAGCGGGACGCCTATGAAGCCGCCAGAACTGTCCTGACAGATAACAAGGACGCCCTGCAAGCCGCGACAGATGCCGGGCACGCCTTCATCACACAAACGCGTGATCTGTTGAAGCCTCACCTTGGATCGCGTTATTCCTCAGCGTGGGATGTCACCGGGTTGATCAGATCACTGCAAGTGAGCAGCATTCCGATGAAACAGTTGCCTGTTCTGGAGGCAATGGAGTCGTTCCTGACAGACAATCCGAACCGGGAAAATGCTGAGTTAAACGTCACGGCAGTTCGGGCGGGCGAACTGGCGACCACAGTCACGGCAGCGCACAACACGGTCAATGCGCAGAAAACCCAGGTGAAAACGGCCCACAACGTCCGGATCGCAGCGGCGAAGGTTTTGATGAAGCGCCTCGCCGACCTTGTGGCCGAGCTCAAACAGGCGATGCCCGCGCTGGATGAACGTTGGCTCGCATTCGGCCTGAAGATGCCCGGCACCAAGGAACGCCCTGCCACGCCGACAAACATCATTGCGGTCTTGATCGGAGCCAATGCGGTGTCCGTGAAGTGGAGTGCCGCGGCACGCGCGGAATATTACCGCGTGTGGAAGCGGGTCGTAGGCTTAGACGACGTCCTGATTGCGGTCGGAAGTCCGGCGGACCTGGACATCATCCTGGAAGGACTGCCTTCCAACAGCACAGTGGAGATCGCCGTTTCGGCGATGAACAACGGTGGCGAAAGCGCCCTGAGTGTCCTTGCGACCATCCAAACCTTGTAAGCAGGTTGTCGCGCACTGTCCTGAACTCAAGCCACCCGGGAAACCGGGTGGCCTTTTTTTTGAGAAACTTCATAGGTCCGTAGAATTTGTCGGACTTGACCCCGCACAGTAGGTGGTTTAACCATTCACTCCTTCTAAAACCACGGCTTTTGCTGACTGAAGCTTAGAAGTGACACTTAAGATGAAACGAACACATTGCATGAATTGCAGCGGCACCAGGCTGGCTGAATTCTTTGATCTCGGCCTTCAGCCGAACGGAAACAATTTCCCCTCTGAAGAGACAAAGAATAACGAGCCGCTATTTCCAATTTCCATGCTCGTCTGCGAAGATTGCTGGCAGGTTCAGATCGCCGAGTTTCCCTCCCAGGAATTCCTGTTCACAGATCATCCATATATTACCGGAGTAAATGTCCCTGTTGTAAACCACTTCAAGGCCATGAGCGCTCATATCGTCGAGAAGTTGAATCTGGCGAAAAACTCTCTCGTGATAGATATCGGCTGTAACGACGGAACCCTGCTCCGAACGTTTACAGAACAAGGCATGCGAACGTTGGGTGTTGATCCCGGCAAGCGTGTTGTGGATTTGGCAAAAAGTCAGGGGACCACAGTTTGCAGAACGTTCTGGAACCTGGAAACAGGCAAAGCATTGCGCCACCTGAATATTCTTCCCGACGTCATTACAGCGACAGCAGTTTTCTATCATCTGCCGGATCTCCACGATTTCATCGAAGGTCTTCGTGAGGTGATGACGGACAACACTGTCTTTATCGGCCAGTGTGTTAACTGCCTCGATCTCATTCAGAAGAATCAATTTGATCACTTCTATCACGAACATAGTTGCATCCATGCGATTGCACCTTTGAAACACCTCTTCGGGCAGCATGGAATGCGCATCCTGGATGTAGAGCATTCAGAAATTCATGGTGGCTCATTCATCGTTTACGTCGGTTTAGAATCGAACCCGCGCCCGACGTCGGAGTCTGTCCAGAAGGCAATTGATGCTGAGCATGCTGCGGGGCTGAATAAACTGGAAACCTATACCGAATTCGCAAAACGTTCCCGGAAGAACGCAGACGATCTGGTGAAGGTGCTCAAAGAGATTAAGGCAGCCGGAAAGCGTGTCGTGGCTCTTGGAGCCCCGGTAAAGGGAAATACGCTGCTGAATTTCTGCAATATCGGGCCTGATTTAGTTCAAACAGCCACTGAGGTGAACCAGTTCAAGATCGGCCGACTGACACCAGGAACGCACATCCCTATCGTCCACGAAAACACTCTGGAAGGAACTCCGGATTACTACCTCATTCTGTCCTGGAACTTTTTGGATTACTTTCTGTCGAAGTATAAACAATATCTCATGAATGGCGGGAAGTTTATCGTGCCCGTTCCCACTGTTCGCATTCTTTCCTTCGACACAGTCGAGAAGGCGCCGATTTAAGTTTTTTCCACATGAAGAACATCCTGGTTACAGGGGCCACGGGCTTTATCGGTAGAAGCCTGACCCGCAGACTTCAGGAATTGGCCGGACCTGATGGTCGGGTGATCGGGCTGGGATCTCAGGCGGTTGATCTTGCAAATCGCACGGCAACGTTCGACTGGTTCGACAAAAACCATTGGGGCTGGGATTGCGACCACATCTTTCACCTGGCTGCCTTGTACAAGGCTGGCGGATGGCCGGTGGAACACCCAGCCACACAGTTCTTCGTCAACATGTCGATCAACGTCAATGTGTTGGAAGCGTGGAAGCGCTATTTTCCAAAAGCGCGCTTCACCAGCATTGTCTCCTATTGCATGTATCCTCCTCACGACAATGCTCATCCCGAAACTGAATTGTGGGGAACGGAGCCTGAGGAATATCTGTTTAGCTACGCGATGACGAAGAAGGCTTTGCTGATCGGACAACGTGCCTATCAGCAGGAATTCAAGCTTGCTTCGACGAGTGTTGTTTTGCCGACCGTCTACGGCCCCGGCGATAGCTTCGCAGAGAACTCCCACGTGATGGGGGCTTTGATTGGAAAGTTTGTCCGGGCCGCTCAGAACAACCTTCCCAGGGTTGAAGTTTGGGGCACCGGCTCTCAAGAGCGTGAATATCTTTTTATTGAAGATGCAGTGGATGGAATTTTAGCCGCAGCTAAAAAATCGGACAGGGATGTTTTAAACCTGGGACCCGGCAGAACTTACACAATTCGAGAAATTGTAGAATTCATCCGAACTGCTTCCGGGTTCAAAGGAGAAGTTGTTTATAATCCTACCAGGTTTACCGGCGTGCAAAAGCGATTGCTGGATGTACGTCTCGCAAAAGAAGCAATCGATTGGTCGGCGGAAACCACAATCGAAGCAGGAATCGCCAAAACTGTGGAGTGGTATAAAGCTGCCTCAGCGCAATGACCCAGGTCTCCACAGGAAGTGAGCCAGAACCGAAACCGCTTGTAACGGTTATCATTCCAACGTTCAACAGGGCACGTTTCCTGGAGCGCAGTGTCCGGAGTGTGCTCGATCAAAGCTATCGCAATATTGAATGCCTCGTTCTGGATGGAGGCTCCAAGGATGGTTCGGTCGAAATTCTAGCGCGTTTGGCTGCAGAAGATTCCCGTTTGAAATACATTTCCGAGCCAGACAAAGGTGAGGTTTTCGCGACCAACCGTGGATTGGATATGGCCAAAGGCGAGATAGTCGCTTTCCAGGCAAGTGATGACCGTTACATGCCTGAGGCCGTTGCGACATCAGTCCAATTCTTACTGGATCATCCGACGTGCATCGGTGTCAGCGGCGATTCGCTTTTTGTGGATGAACATGGGAACGACCTCGGACGTGGAATGATCACCTATCGCGGGCGAATGGCAAAAAGCACTCTTAAAAAAGTGCTCATTCTTCGCTTCGCGATGAGCCCCTTAAATCATCAAGCCTTTTTCGGATGGAGAGAACGCTTGCTGAAGCACGGAAAGTTCAACCCGGAATTTTCACTTACCACGGATCTGGAATTTTATCTTCGGTTATTGGCCGCGGGTGAAGAAATCGGTTGCATCCCCCGTGTCCAGATTCAATCCACGCAGCACCCTGAGATGGGCGGACAGAAGCATTTCGCCAAAGCGCAAGCCCAACGAATGCATATTTATAAAATCCATGGCCTCACGTCGGTTGATCAATTTCTAAGAATTTCCGTCGGACGAATCGCCAGCTATTTTGCCAATCCGTATCGGACTCCACTCTTTTCCGGACTAAACAGAGAAATCAAACAGTGGCTCTCTCGTTCTTGATACGGAACGCCTCAGAACAATGCCGCAACTCTCCCTCACATTCTCGCTCGCTGAACAAAGCTTCTCCTGGACGCGGTCCATTGGGTTGCTGAATCTTTCGATGGGGATGCTGGAGCATGTGGCACGGCGGCCGGAGGTTGGGAAAGTCACACTGCTGAGCAATGACACGTTTGCAGGAGCGTTGAATTTGCCGGCCAATGTCGAAACACTTATCCACAATGAAGCCAACGGACGCGGCTTGAGCCGGATGTTTTGGGATCAGTGGAAGGTTTATAGTGCGGCAAAAGATGCCGGGAACGAATGGCTCTTCATGCCAAAAGGATTCGTTTCGTTTCTTCGGAAATGTCCTGTAAAACTCACGGCTTATGTCCCAGATGTTGTCTTTGATCATTATGAACGCAATTACCCAGGCAAGTTCAGCAAACTAGAAGTTCTTTACCTGAAGCAAAGTATCAAAGCAGCGTTGCGTCAATCGAAAGTCATTTTTACCTGCAGCGAGTTTACCAATTCTGAACTGACGCGAGTGGCACAAAAATGGGGAATCACACCTCCACCACTGGTAGCTATCGGAACGGGCTTTACGCGCAAGTTGAAGCTCGATGTTCCAAAAGATGATCGCATCGTCGTTCTTGCCAGCCCCTTTGCGCACAAGCGGACTGATCTCGCGCTCAAATACCTGGAGCGTTGGTGCAAGGAGACGAGTTTCCAAGGTCGCGTCGATTGGGTGGGCGGGTTTGAAAAAGGAGTTTCCCTGCCGAAACTTCCCAACTGGCAATTGCATCAGCGTGTTCCGGAGAAAGAGTTTCGTGAGATGGTGGCTCGCGCAAGGGCGCTCGTTTATTTCACGGAATACGAAGGGTTCGGCATGCCTCCGGTGGAAGCGATCATTGCCGGGACTTGTTCGGTTTACTCGGATATTCCCTGCACTTTTGAAGTCATGCAAGGAATGGGTGCGCCATTTAAAAACGAAAGTTACGAAAGCTTCGCACAGGCATTGGAAACCGCGATGAAAACTTCTCCAGAGCAATTGGATGCGTGGACCAACAAACTACTTGAACGTCACAACTGGGATGTCGGCGCGGAAAAAATTGTAAAGGCGTTGCTGGCCGCGAAGTAACACCCTGTGGGGTTTTTAGTCAGAGACTTCTCACGTCGCCTGCTACGATTATTTGGACAAAGCCTTCAACTCACATTGCGTCATCTCGGCGATGAGTTGTTCAAAGGTGTGAGTTGGCTCCCAGCCAAGGACTCGTTTGGCTTTCGCGGGATTTCCCACCAGCTTGTGCGGTTCGGCTGGGCGCATGAACCTCGGGTCGCGCTTCACGTAAAGTTTCCAATCGAGCCCCACTGTCGCAAAAGCGATTTCGATGACGTTCTGCACGCTGTGCAGTTTGCCTGTGGCGAGGACGAAATCATCCGGTTCATGCTGCTGCAAAATAAGCCACATTCCCCGGACGTAATCCGGCGCGTAGCCCCAATCACGCTCGGCACTGGTGTCGCCAAGCAGAAGTTCATTTTGTAAACCGAGCTTGATGGCGGCTGCGGCATGGCAGATTTTGCGGGTAACAAAGTTTTCACCACGCCGGGGGGATTCGTGATTGAACATGATCCCATTACACGCAAACAGGCCGAATGAGTTGCGGTAAATCTTCACCATCTGCGCGGCGAACGCTTTCGCGCATCCGTACGGATTCACCGGTGCGTAAGGCGTGTTCTCGTCCTGGGGCACCGTTTCCGGATTGCCAAACATCTCACTGGAAGTGGCGTGGAAAAGTTTTGGCGGTGTTGGTAAATCCCGAATCATTTCCAACAAACGCAACGTCGCCATTGCGGTTAATTCACAGGTGGATTCCGGAATCTCGAAGCTCAAGCCAACATGGCTTTGCCCGGCGAGATGATAAATTTCATCTGGCGCAGCTTTGGTCAGGACACGCCGCAACGTGGTCGGGTCGTCGAGATCCGCGTAATGCAGGAAGAGCCGTTTACCGTAAAGCTCTGGGTCTGAATAGAGATGCTCCAAACGCGAGCGATGCAATGTGCTGGTGCGCCGCACGCTACCGTGAACTTCGTAGCCCTTCTCCAATAACAGTTCGGCCAGGTAAGAACCGTCCTGACCGGTGATGCCGGTGATAAAAGCTTTGCGCATTGCGCCTATTTTCATGCACGACTCTCCGATTGCCACAAGAAATTATGGCCAAAATAATAAGGCGCCCACCCGTTGCCAGGTGAACGCCTCGGTTCCTCCGAAAAGTTTGTCCGTTTTATTGTGCGGACATTGCCATGTCTTCCATCAGCGCAAGTGCGGTCGCTTCGGCAATTTCCTGCACATCGAAATTGCGGACGATGCGCCCGGCGAAACGATCCTTGCCCACGACGTCACGGGATGAAGCCTGGCCGATAATCTTCGAGTCGCTCAAGCGAATCGCCGTGGCCTGGATGTCAGGCGCGCTGTGAATTCTGTCGCCCGACACTTCCTGCACCACGATATCGCGTGAGGTAATCAGAATCTCAATCACCACGTCGGTGATGTTCCGCAATGCGTCCCGATCTTTGCGCGCCTGTTCGCCTTCGCTGTTTGCCATCATTTGCTTGAGCGGACGATTAGCGATCAATTGCGTGGCAACGCCCTGGTCGGCCATGGCCACTCCGGAAGCGCGCAAGGGACGACCGAAGAGACGTTCGATGTCTCGGACGGTTTGGCGATCAGTCAAAGTCTCTTTGCGTTCCGTGGTGGAGTAACGATTCTCGCTTCGGATATTGTCGGTGCGCTTTGATACTTTGCCTTTGCCGACGTATTCCCATCCCTGGTCACCTGTAACTGTCGCATCACGACCGGCATTGATCGTGACCTGGCTGCCGGCGGAGTTGCGCGGGGGATTATCCACCGTGCTGTTTACTCTACTGCGCGTGGTATTCACCGTCTCAGTGCGCGAGGTCAGGCGCATACCGGTTTGGGTATCCACCAGGTCGCGGTTTACATAAACAAGGATTCGCGGGCTGCCGAGCCTGGGGTAAGCGTCTTTGAATTTGCTGACGACGCCATCTGCCTGTTCCCTGGTCACCAGGGCCGGATAGCCGGGCAACGGCTGCTGATCGTAAACGTAGCCATTTGTGACGCCATTCACTTCAGTTCTCACTGTCACTTCCGTTTTCACGGAGTAGGCAGGCGCCTGGTTCGACCTTGGCGCCGGAGGTGGCGCGGGGGAACGCTGAGCATGCAACAACGCCGGAAAGGCAACGAGACTCAGGATGACAATAGTTTTCATAACTTCAGATTAGACGAGTGATATTTGTTTTCCTTCAATGGGCTTCAACGAATGCATGAAGCGAAATGCACAATCAACGCGCCTGGCGAACCCGGATGGTGTATCGCACCGCCTGGTTGTTCATGGACAGGAACCGCAGATCTTCCTGGGAATTCTCGGTAAGGATCACGTTCTGCCATGGCGTTTCGTCGCCGGTGGAGAATCCCTGCGCATCTTTGAAAACGCAGCTCACCTGCACTTGAATGCGGCGGTTCTGGCGGTTGCGAATGTGGGTGACCACTTCCAAACGACCATCTTCCAGGCGACGCTCCTGCACACCAGAAGTAGTGACGGAAACCTGGGTCGGCTTGTCCATCAGCACGAACACACCCTGGTTTTCGAGATCATACTTAGTCGTATTGCGAGGCTCATACGCGCCACCGGCATGACCGGTTATAACTGTGCGGCGAACATTTTCATGTTTCTCGCGCACTTCCATGCAACCCGCGAAAGCGAGTCCAAAAAGTGCAACTGCTGCTAATTGAAGTTTATTTTTCATGTAGATTTCGGGATTGATTTGTCGGAAATAAATATGACGGCGTCTCTATCCGTCGGAACATTGACGGAAATGGTTTTAGTTAAGTTCGGTAAGTTTTGGCCACGTTGCCCTTGAAATTCCACGATCAAGGTGTGTTCACCCGGCGGCAATTCCAAAGCAGCAAAGCTCAGATACTGCGGCAGGTTATCCCAGTAACGTGTATCCGCTGTTGGCGTGGTGGCGGATGACACAATCTTGTTCAACACACCAAACGCGAGGAGACCGAAGCCCACTTCATCTGCCTTGCTGCCGCGACCCTGCTGGGTACCGGCCAGGACAGCGCCGCTGATAATGCTGGCATCACCAATCGTGTCCGTCGTGGCTTTGAAACCGGCTTTATTGGCCAGGATCTGGTCCATCACACGCCCTCCACGAGTTGTCGCCTGGTAATACAAATCATCGTAAGCAGGCGCAGGAATAGTTTGGCCATTAACGCGAACAGTGGCGCTGCGGGCGCCCGTTTTACCCTGGGAAAATAAAAGCGTTTCCCGATATTCACCGGCCGCGTATTTCATGGGACCATCGCCCGCCTCGATGAATACCAAAACATTCGCTCGCGAGTTGTAATCGGGCAGAGAAGCCGCCGAGAATTTACGGGCGCGCTGCAATGCGTCTGAACCGTCGCCGCTCATCTTCACGCTTGCGAGTCCGTCCAGGTACTCGAGCAGGGTGTAATCCGCGGCGTAAGCTTTGTTCTCCACATCGCTATCGATGAACATCGCACTACGGAAACAAGCGCGTGCGTTATCCGGTTCGCCATCCATCCAGTAAAGAATGCCGCGATAATAATAAGCCATCACCCGTTCATAGGGTTCACCGATAAACGTTTTCTTCGCTTCACCATGAAACAAACTCCGCGCCTGCCGGGCCGCTTTGTCGTTGGTGATGATTCCACCCATCGAAAGGATGGCGTCATCCAGCAATTCTTTGGCTTGTGGATAATTGCCCTGCCGCATCGCCGTAAGCGCATTGCGATACGCCCAAAGAACCTTGTCGCGCGGTTGCCCGTAATAGGTCTGTCCGCCGATCACAGGACGCGGTGATGAGGTGTGACTCGACTGCGTCGTCGCACAACCGGCAATGACGAGTAGAGAGACCCCGAGTGTTCCTGTTAGAAAAAGCGATTTCATTTCGCGAACGGGCAAACTTAACAATCTAAATTCAGGCGGTGCGCTTCGCTCCTCCCTCTCCCAGCGGGAGAGGGGTTGGGGTGGAAGAAACGGCAAACCAACACATCATCAGCAGGTCCAACGTTTCCACCCTCACCTGTGTCATCTCCCTGAGGGAGAGGAAATGAAGCAGACCCATCAGGCATCCTACCGGTAAACAGCGTCTTCGAGACCTTGCTTCTTAATCTCGGCGGAATCTTCCCAGATAATGTCGCTGGTGCGGGCATCCACGAGTTGGAAACTATACAATATGTAATCGCTCGTTCCTTTGGACGTGCGGGTCGTCATCCCCTGCAACTTGCCAGTCAGGAAAAAGTCCGCGCCTTTAAATTCCACGATATTCGGGTCGCTGTTGCTTGTGACAGCGCCTGCCTGTTTTAAATCACGTTCACGCTCCAGGGCGGCCATGTGTTCGCGCGCCAGGAACCGAACTTTGCCGAGCGACTTCGAATTCAACTGGGTGCGAATGCGTGTAAGAAAAATATCTTTATTGATCGGGAAACGGGTTTCGTTTTGCACCGGGATCAACACGACACGCGGGACGCCCTGCGCCCGAAGGATTTCCGGCGTGTTCAAAACACTGCGCGCCATCTTGTCAGTCACCGCAACCAGATCCTGCGATTCCACACCTGTCCCTGCGACGAACCCTTGTTCATCAGGATTCATCTGCGTGACCCGCACACCGGAGGGATTTCGCACACCCTGGGTGGCGCATCCGACGAAAACCGCCGCGAGTGCGATAGATAAAAACGGAGCAAAGAATTTCTTAACGTTCATAGTTTTTGAATGGGGAACAAATAGACCGACTGTAAGTTTCTGCAAAATGGAAAAGCACGACATCAACGGCCAAACAAAGAGTTCGCGCCACTCATCGGTGTGCTCGGAGTGGAATTATAATAATAGTTATTGATGATTGTCGTTTGCGGAGCCGGGGCAGCAGGCGCCTGGTAAATCACTGGCTGCTCAACTACCGGCTGAACATAAGTTGGCGCCACGTAATAGGGCTGGTGATAGCTATAACGCGGGGATCCGTAGTAAGAATAAGAATAGGGACGATAATGCGGCCGATAATGACGATGACCTGTGGAATAGTAGCCGCCAACGGAATAACGAGGCGCATAACGCGGTGAATCGTAGTAGCCACTCCGTTCGCGCGAGTCACGAACCAGCGCACCTGCCAATAAACCTACCCCCGCACCAATCGCGGCCCCTTCAGCACTGTGCCTGCCATTGTTGTGGCCGATCACCCCGCCAGCGATTGCGCCGACAGCAGCACCGGTAAGCGATTCCGGACTAAACAGTTGAGCCTGAGCCGGCAAAATGGTTGCGGCCACGAGAATTGTAAGCAAAAGCTTTTTCATACTTCTACAAAGTTTGACGACGCCCAAAACTCCTTATTCGACGCAGATGGTATCATCTTTTCACTTAAGTGCAAATGAGCCTTCCTTGAATTATATCAATTATGCTATAAAGAACTCTGAATGAAAATTGATAAGCTCAAACAGTTCGTCGCATTGCGCCAGTCGCTCCTCACCGAAAAGGCCCAACTCGAAACACGCCTCGCCCAGATCAACAAAGCGCTTGGTGAAGAAACAGGAACAACCAAAACGGCGACCCCTGCGCCAGCACGCGCCTCTGCTTCGCCGCAAGTCACCAATCCCATGTCTTTGAAAGCAGCCGTACGCAAAGTCACCAGCGCTCGTTCTCTGACCAAGAAAGAAATTCTCCAGGCGATCGGCAAGCTCGGCTACAGATTCAGCGCCAAAGATCCAATGAACTCGCTTAACGTCGTTCTCTACACCAAAGGCCAATTTAAGAACGACAGCGGAAAGTTTAGTCCGGCGAAATAAATAAATAGTTACTTCGTTGAATGGTTGCATTGTTGAATGGTGGGGCGGTCCCGACACCATGTACGATGCAACAGTTCAACTGCTTCAAAAGGCCATGTTAGCCAAACGCGTCATTCCCTGCCTCGACGTTCACGACGGCAAAGTCACTCGCGGCGTTCAATTCGGCAAAGCTGAGGCCGGCGAACTCCGCAACGTCGGTGATCCCGTTGAACTCGCCATCCGCTACAACCAGCAAGGCGCCGATGAAATGGTGTTCTTCGACATCACCGCCAGCGCCCATGGTCGCGCCACCATGGTCGAGGTGATCGAACGCGCCGCTGACGAATGTTTCATGCCGCTTACGGTCGGTGGGGGAATTAAAGCGGTGGACGATATGCACCAGATGCTTCGTGCCGGGGCCGACAAGGTGAGCATCAATTCTTCGGCACTTGCAAATCCTGAACTCATCCGCCAGGGCGCAGAGAAGTTCGGCAGCCAATGCATTGTTGTTTCCATCGATGCCAAGAAGGTTGCGCCCGATCGCTGGGAGGTCTTCTCCCATGGTGGACGCAAATCCACCGGATTCGATGCCATCGAATGGGCCATCCGCGCCGTTGGTCTGGGAGCAGGCGAGATTGTGCTGAACAGCATTGACGCCGACGGAACCAAAAAGGGATTCGATTTAGTCATCACCCGCCGGATCAGTGAATCGGTGGGAGTGCCAGTCGTCGCCAGCGGTGGCGCAGGGAATCTTCAACATATGGCCGACGTATTACTGGAAGGCAGAGCCGATGCCGTCCTCGCCGCCAGCATCTTTCATTTCGGCGAATACACCGTGGACGACGTGAAGAAATTCCTGGCCGAACAAAAAATTCCAGTGCGGTTAACTTGATCAAACGGCTTCACCAACAGTGCGGCGAAGCTGAGTAAAGCCGCAATGATGCGTTTTTTGATCACGGGATTCTGGATTCTGGATTCTGGATTCTGGATACGGGATGCGGTCAAGTGACCTGGCTACTGAATACGAGGCGTGTCGGCAGTGAACGAGATGGCCGTGAGACCACCCTCAGTGCATCAATTTCAGTGCATCAATAATGGTGCAGACGCTCGCAGAGGCAGTGTTCGGTGTCCAGATCCAGCATCCAGTATCCAGCATCCAGAATCCCGCATCCCGTATCCAGCCCTGCCGTGGACTAAATTGATCTATGTGTTAGAATTAGTAAGGGAGGTTATTGGCCACTTATGAAAGTCTATTTGGTGAAAGAACACATGGCTCTGCCGGATGGCCAGCGGGAAACCATCACCGCCGCCTATCTGGATCGAAAGAATGCAGAGGAAGACGCTCACAGCCATCTTCACGGGCATTACACCCATTGGATGGTCGATGAGGTTGAAATCAAAGATGCGCGCCGCGTCATGAAAATACATGACGAAAAGGTGATGCAACGATCCAGGAGACACTGAGCGTTCTCTCCGCCATACGGCTTTAAGGCGAGGTCGCCCTGGCCAATTCAGGAGCGTATTCCACCCGAACGATCTGTGTGTCCTTATTTTTGCCCCACGCCGTTCCCCACTCAATCAGGTAAAGACATCCATCCGGACCAAGCTCCATATCCATGGGGCGTTTGAATGTCATGTTTGGACAGAAACGCTCCATCTTTTCAATCTTTCCATCCTGGTCCAGTTTCACGGCGATAATCCAACTGCGCGACCATTCGTAGATGAACAGTGTGCTATCGAATTCTTTCGGCAACTTCCGGTCTGATTTCAGGCTCTCGTCGTAATAGTAAACCGGTCCCGCCATCGCGGTCCGTCCGCCTTCACCATTTAACACGGGAAATCTTGCGGAGGCGCTGTGCGGATACCAGATGAACGCCGGCTGTGCGGGTGGCAAGTTTTTCAACCCTGTATTGTTCGGTGAACGGTTGAGCGGTTTCAGCGGATCAAATCTCGTTTTGACAACAGCATTGGTCGGGGCGGCGAAGTTGCGTTTCCAGTAGGGCTTATTTTCGGCGATGAAATGGGGCCAACCAAAGTTACCGGCAGCACGGACCTGGTTTATTTCGTCAAACCCGGCTGGTCCACGCTGTTCCTTGAACTCCGCGGCGTCCGGACCGACATCACCGAAATAAAGAAAATCGGACTTCGGATCAATGGAGATCCGGAAAGGATTCCGGCAACCCATTACATAAATCTCCGGGCGACTCGCGCCACTGGCCGATGCAGTTGCAGATGAAATTCGTCTAAGCAGTTCAGCCCCTTTGGCTGCGGGTGCTGTTTTCGATTTTCCAGCGGCAAACAGGTTGCCGTCAGGGATGGTGTAACTGCCATCCGCTTGCGGGCGGATACGCAAAACCTTGCCGCGCAGATCATTGGCATTAGCGGAAGATTTTTGCGCATCCCACGGAGAACGATCCGGACGCTGATCGACCGGAGAGAACCCATCCGAGTCAAACGGGTTCGTGTTGTCACCGGTTGAAATATAAAGATTTCCGTGACGGTCGAAGGCCAATGAACCGCCAGCATGACAACATTGTTCGCGCTGAGTTGGGATTTCGATTAGCGACTTTTCAGATTGGATATCCAGCTTCTCAGCCGTAAACGTAAATCGAGAGACCCGATTGATGCCGACCTTCTTTCCTGCCGCGTTGGTGCCAGTTTCCGGCAACGAATACATCAGGTAAATCCAACTGTTCACCGAAAATTTCGGATCCAGGGTGATCCCAATCAAACCGTCTTCCAAACCCGTAAACACTTCAATCTTTCCGATTTCAACCGAAGTTTCAGTATCAGGCCTCCACATTTTGACTTTGCCAGCGCGTTCGACAAAGAAAACCCGGCCATCCGGCGCCACGGTCAATTCCATTGGATCACTCAAAGTGTCTTCGTATTTGTCGCCAACTTTCTGATCCACATCCAAAACGACTTTGCGGAACCTGCCATCGCTTTGCGGCCCGGACGGCGGTGGGGAGGGCTTTTCCTCTTCCTTTTTCTCCTCCGCAGGTTTGGGAGCCTCGTCCTTGTTCTCCGTGGCGGGCGTTGCGGCTGGTTTATCGTCGGCATAGGCGGCGAAAGCAGCGATGCAGATGATCGACAAAATCAGGAGGTGTTTCATGCAGGAGCAGACTTTGAATCGTGAATTTGAATTCATCCTGCCGAAGGGAGATAGGGAAGGCCATGTAATTTCATGAAGGGAAATTATCCGTCGGATTGCGCAGATTGTCGCAGATTTTGGGGACAGGAACGGAATGGCGGCGAACGAAAGCAAAAGTAATCGGCCGCAGGATAAGCCAGAAGAAAACTTAAACGAACAAACTTTACCCTCCGGCGAACACCGGACGAAATCCGGCTTCTTCGAGGATGCGAGCGACTTCTTTTCGTTTATCACCCTGAATCTCGATACGCCCATCCTTCACAGTGCCGCCTGTGCCGCAGGCTTTCTGCATTTGTTTGGCGAGCTTCTCTTTTTCAGGAAGACCGATTCCGACGAAGTTTGCAACGACCGTCACGGTTTTGCCACCGCGATGGGCGGTTTGGCGTATGATGTCCACCCTGCCCCGGGTTTTTCGCGCTTTTGCCGGGGGAGGTTCTTGTTCAGCGGGACCGGGCGGCAACCCATCAGCGCTTAGCTTCTCAAAGGGATTGTGCCCGAAATGTTTGGAATCTTCGGGAATGTACTCGCTGGCAGCCATGGCAAGGTTTTTGCCTGATATTGGTCGCGGAAACGAGAAGCAACGGGGCATGCATCATAACGCCTGGTGCGTTATGAGCAGGCCAAGAGACTTACACCTTGGCGGGTGTTCTTGAAGCTTTCGCCGCAGTAACTTTTACAGGGGCTGTTTTCACAACCAAAGTAGAGATTTTCGACAGCACTGCCTTGTTCTCAGTGAGGTACGTTTCGAGTACCGGAATGGAAGCAATAGACAGAGGTGCGCGTTTGATTTGTCCCTTAAAATGCTTATAGTGGACAAGTCTTTTTCCAACGATACCGATTTGGATGCTGGAATCCTTGAGTTCCCACTTTTGACCTTTTTCTAACTGGGCACGTGGTGCAGCGGTGTTTCTTTTCAAGACATCACTGTAACACAGGTGTCTCGCTTTTCCAAACATGTTCTAAAAATAAAGTGCACTTCCCCTCGCAATTGCCACTGCAATAAACGATTATGCTCAATTGCTGTGATTCGCCTTGAATGGTTTTAAGGCGGTTTTTGCCGCTCAATCATTCATTTCATGAAAAATTCCACTGTTAAAAATACTGTAGTTGACGAAGCGAACAGCATCACCTACCAGGTTAACGCGAACCGCATTTTGACTGACGGAGAGGTTTACAGCGCGATCCGCATCGCCCTGTTGCTGCGCGGCGGCAAACGCCGCACCAAGGGTGAAACCATTGAGATCACCTGGAATAAGTAGGCCAACTCCGTCCTGCTCTGTATTGCTGAAGAAAATCTCTCGGGCCGATATTGCGAGGCCAAACGCTCTTCGTTTCGTTTAAAAGGTTCTCCGGATAACCCTCACGGAAACGCCCCACGACTGTTTAGAACGATTACCAAAAGTAATTTCCGAAAAGAATGGATTCAGAGAAATTATTGGCTCGCCCTGATATGAATTCCAAAGTTATTCATCAGACTGGGGAGCGATCCCTCATCCTAACCTTCTCCCCACTGCCATTTAGTTAAGCCGCGATCACTCCCTTTCAGGGCTGAAAGCCCGGCATGTGATAGCCTGGGCTGCAGCGAGTCCGACGAGCAAGGCCCAGGTAAAGATCATCGGAAACCCAAAGC
>JACDHS010000030.1 GCA_013820875.1 Verrucomicrobiota bacterium
GCCTGGATGGTCTCCAGCCCACGTCCGGATGATCTTAAAAGACAGCGCTTTCGGGCGCATTTAAGCACCAGAAATTGAAAACCCCGCATTGTGCGTCCGAAAGCGGTGTCGCGCTTCGCTTGCCACCTGAGGTGTTTTAATGAGGTAAAAAGCATAAATCCTCTGCGCCTTTGCCTCTTTGCGCCTCTGCGTTGAAATTCAACTGCCGGAATAAGGTTTATTTCCTCGCACGTCTTGCAGAACAATTTCGCTCAGGTCATTGTTCCCGCGTTCATGCCATCTGAAGAACAGCACCTTCATCCTGCGGATGTAGCCGATCAATTGGAGCGTTTGCCGATTGAGGAGGCGCAAGAACAGCTTCGTCAAATGTCCCATGAGGAAGCGGCTGCCGTTCTCGCGGAAGTGGATGAAGAAGCGCGGCCTGAATTGTTGCACGGTTTGTCGGCGCCGGAACTCGCGCATGTCATCGATGAAATGGCCAACGATGACGCCGCTGACGTCATTGCGGAATTGTCGCCTGAGCACGCCAAAGACGTTGTCGAAGAGCTTTCGCCGGAAGCCAAAAGTCGGGTCACCGCACTGCTCCACTACCCTCCCGATACCGCTGGCGGAATCATGAGTGATCAATTCATCGCGTTGCGGAGCGATGAAACAGTGGAGGACGTTTTGCTTACCTTGCGCGCGCAAAAAGACGAAAGCCCCGCCATTTCATATCTTTATGTCACCAATGCTCGACGACAACTGATCGGCATCATTTCGTTGCGCGACCTGGTTTTCAGTCCGCCATTCCGACGACTTGCTGAGATCATGAATCCGGATGTCAAACAGGTGCTGGTGACCGATGACCAGGAAAAAATTGCCCGCCTGTTCGAGCATTACCATTACATGGCCCTGCCAGTGGTGGATGAACATCGGCACCTGCACGGAATCGTCTCCTCCCAGCAAGTCATGGACGTTCTGCGCGAAGAAGCGACGGAAGACATGCAACTCATGGTGGGGTTGTCCGGGGAAGAACGCGTCTTGACGCCATGGCAACGATCCCTTCGCAACCGTCTTCCCTGGTTGTGCGTGAATCTGGCAACCGCTTTCCTGGCAGGCGCGGTCATCGCCATCTTCGAAAGCACGATTGCGAAATGGGCGGCATTGGCTGTTTTCCTGCCGATTATTGCCGGGCAGGGGGGCAACGCGGGAATGCAAACCTTGACGGTTATCATTCGGGAAATGGCCTTGGGCGACATGGCTCCCGGGGATGGATGGAAAGCGCTTTTTAAGGAATTGCTTTTGGGAATACTCAATGGCCTGGCCATCGGTATCATTGTTGGAGTCGTCGGTTACATGTGGAAGGGAAACATTGTTTTGGGTGTGATTGTCGGTGTGGCGATGCTGCTCAACATGGTGGCCGCTGCGCTATCCGGGGTGCTGGTCCCTTACACCCTGAAATGGTGTAAAGTTGATCCCGCTCTCGCCTCCAGTATTTTCGTCACAACGGTTACCGATGTGGGTGGATTCTTGTTCTTCCTCGGGTTGGCGACTCTTGCGCTGAAGTGGTTCCCGCTTTGATGCGGAGTGGTTCAACTTTCTGTTGTCCTTGCTGCTGGAGATGTCAACCCGTACGCTTCCATCTTTCTCTTACGATGAAAGACCTGTTCCGCGCGACTCTATCACTGTTGATTGTTTCTGCATTGCTCATTGCGTCTGAAATTGGCGCCGCGGAAATTTCCAAAACTCCAACGGCTACAAACAATGCACAAGAGTTGAGCGCCACTGTTTTGATGGGCGGTGTAGGTGGTGTTTATTTCTATGCCCAACCGGGTGAGTTGATCATCGAAGTGGAAAAGCGCGATCGCAATCGGCGCAACGTTCGCACCGAACTGCGCGCCATCCTGGCCGGACCAGACCGGCGTGTGTTGCAGGAACAAATTATCCCTGGGGATGGACAATCGAGCGGAAGTGGAGTGGGACCTGTGCAGCGTTGCCGGTTCGTAACCCGGGTGGAAACCGCCGGAGTTTATGTGTTGAACATTACCACATCGAGGGATCGCTATGGACTTGAAGCGTTCTGGGGTTTTCGCTCCAACTGCAAACAATACCTCATCGAAACAGCGCGCGGTCACCGGGATGCAGCACATGAAGAACCCATTGTGCTTTTGAGTCCGGAGCGCCCGACCAATATCTGTTTTCTTCCGCGCGAGGGATCATTTTCTGTTGAGATCTCTGATTTGCCGAAAAGCGCAGCCTCTTTAGAAATGTTTGATGGGAACGGCAAGCTGATTGCCACGCTGCCAGCGACGGCGGGTCGCGTCTCGCATCAATTCGCTGCCGATATCGATCGGAATGCCACTCCATGGAGGCTACACTTCCCGTCTGCGGAAGCGGTAGTGCATATCGATGGCCTCACACGATGGAACAACGATGATTCATTTCCGAACATGACGGTTTGGACGCCTGATCCGGATTCCTGGTTTTCGTTTCTGGAGAATCGCTGGATGTTGACACCTTACAATCGCACCACTTATGGAACGCCGGGCGGGCGTCGGGAGATTGCATTCCAAGTGCATAACAACTCAGACCGGTCGAGGGCATTTGACCTTGCCATTGAGTTCCCGGAAAAAGAGTGGCCCGCGCATTTGGAAACGGGACGCGTGCTTGTGAATGCCCGTAGCGCCACGAATGTTACCCTCCATTTCACAATGCCGAATCGCAACCAAACGCGATCGGCGCGAATTCGTTCCACCCCGGTGGATGATCCGCAATTCACAACCTATTCAACATTGACGGCAAAGGCCGGCACTGCGCCTGCCGCAAAACCATTGGCCACGCCGCTTCTGCTAAAACCTTACGAGCACGAGAACCAACGGTTCGGTTACCTGCCAGACTATCCAGTGGAGAGGCAGATGTATTTTGATTTGCATAATCGTCCCTTTGTTTCCATCGGTGATCGCGTAATGACTTTGCGGGACAAGGAATGGAGCAATTCATTTCTCAGCCCAGTGCTCGGTGTGGGTGCTTCGGCTTATCCGGCGGCGAAGATTGCTTTTGATAAGGAGAACGACATTTACCTTCTTGCTTCCACTCCATCCACTCCCACGCTGCAACACTCTACCGATGGTGGAAAAAGCTTCACTGCGTATCCGATTCCTGGAAGACCTGCCGTTTACGACATTGAACAATTCTCAGGCCACAATGTTCCCGATGGTCCGCCACCTTTTCTGCGCTACACATTCATTGCGCGGGACGAAACGGTTTTTTGGCGCAAAGTCAATAAGCTGGAATTGTTCCTGCCGAGGAAAGAAAACGGGCGGATAGTGATCGGCGACCCCATTCCAATTTCGGATGAATGCATCGGCCTTTCAGTTCATTCAGGCAACCCATCCAGTATCGTCTCCAGGGGGAGCAAAGTGCATGTGACCTGGGGCGAAGCGACCGATCCCAAAGTAGAGGTTCCCGGCGTGCCCGTCTATGTTGCCACATACGATCGTGAAAGCGGTAAACTCGGCAAACCGACGTTGGTCGCTCACGGAGCGCCCGCGAATGACTCTCATAATACACCGAGCATCACGATGGATAAGAAAGGGTATCTCCACGTTCTGGGCGGCACCCACGGGCGACCGTTTCCTTATGTTCAATCGCTTAAACCAAACGATGCGGGTTCCGGTTGGACTGAACCAACGTTTCTCGGAGAGTTGAACCAGACCTACATCGGTCTGGTCTGTGGTCCGGACGATACGCTCCATTGTGTTTTCCGTTTGTGGAGGCATGAGACCGATCCACACCCTGCCAGCACGCATGCCACCCTGGCGTATCAACGGAAACCACCGGGCAAACCATGGGAAAAACCGCAGGTCTTGATCGCGTCTCCTTTTTCTGAATACAGCGTTTTCTATCATCGGCTGACGATTGATCGCAAAGGGCGACTATTTCTGTCCTACGATTATTGGTCCACTTTCTGGTTTTATCGCAACGATCAACCCAGCCGGGAGCGTTCGGTGTTGATGTCCGCAAACGGAGGGAAGACATGGAAATTGGCGGAAGGAAAAGACCTGCGGTAATTCTGCTCGGCGCATCTGCGCTGAAGTGATGTTTGATTTAAAGACTCTTCACCCGGTAAAAACTTCGCAAGCTGTTCGTTGGTGTGTGCAGGTATTCGAAAATCCCATTGGTGCCGATGGCGGTGTTCTCCAGGGCACTCCAATCATTCAATGATGATGATATTTCCAAAAGGTAATTGCCCGGCCACCCTCGTCCCTCCAACAGAATCTGTCCTCCGGTTTGGACGCTGATGCTTTCAAACGTTAGTGGTGGAGGCACGATGCGCACGGCCATTAAACCGTTGTTTGCATCCAGCGCATAAACCGTGTTGGTTCCAAACTCAACCGAGCCCCCGGCCGTGTGAGTATTCGGGTTATCGCTCGGAAAACTGGTTGAACCGATAAGAACTGGAACACCGTTGGTTGGGCTCAGGTCATAGACGCGCAGATGGTTCGGACTAAAAACATGAATGCCGGCCAACAGTTTCAAACCCGGATTAATCCCGATCGGCGAAATCGCGGTGGGGATCTCCGCGTTGTTATAGAGGCGACTCGTAATGCCGGTGCCGGCTCCGATGTCGAATGTGATCTCGCGCAGCGGATTCGTGTGCGTTGTTCCATAGAACGTGTTGCCCGGTCCAAAGGCCAATCCCAGCGCGCAATATCCGGATGGAGTGTCCGTCAGGTTGATGGTGCTGGAGGTAAAGTTTAAACCGTCCGCCGTGGTGAGTAATGCCGCAAGACTTCCGTCGCGCGGAGTAAGGAGCACCTGCGTGTTCGTTCCCGCACCACGCAAAGTGAGAGAATCGCCCCACCGTTTGTTAGACCCGGGACTCGGATCGCCGGAGAAGGCCAGGGTGGGGATTGTGTCGGGATTATCATTCGCCCAACGATAAAGCCGGAACTTTGGATTCGCCGTTGAAGTGTTCAGATTACCCGCATAGATCGCGCCGTCGTCCGCAGCTTTGATAAGAAGGATAGGATAATGTCCATTACCGGCACCGCCGACCCCAGTCATGTTCAATTCGTGAAGATCCGAGCCGTTCGCGGCATTCACCACATGAACACGGTTCGACCAACTCGCAATCAGCACGCGATGTGTGATCGGGTTGTATGCCATCCCGCGTTCGAACGGTAATTCGTTGGTGGTGAGATACGGGCGCGAAAACGGCGCCAATTGCCACAATAACTCCAACCGACTCGATGATTGCGCCAGGGCATTACCGCCAAAGATAAGAATCACCGCCAACGTCAACAAATTCACGACGAACCGGTGCAATGTTTGGGTCGAAAGCATAAAACTGCATTTGAAATAGCCGCGAAAAAACGCAAAGAACACAAAAAAATTTTCTGCTCGTCTAGTTTTCCTGATAAATTCATTATGGCACCGATGAACTCCATTCTTCGTCTTTCCTTTTTTCTCTTGTTGCTGATTTTAGTCTCATTTGGGACATCGAACAGCTTCGCCGCCGTTCGTCCGCCTAATATAGTGATCATTTTCGCCGACGACCTTGGTTACGGCGACCTTGAGTGTTACGGACATCCCAGCATTAAGACGCCGCATTTGGATCGTATGGCGGCGGAAGGGATGCGTTTTACCGATTTCTATGTCGCCGCTTGCGTTTGCACTCCGAGTCGCGCCGCGCTTTTGACCGGTCGTTTGCCAATTCGCAATGGAATGGCAGGAGGACAGGGGCGTCATGTTCTTTATCCAAACTCTCCCGGCGGTCTGCCTCTCGAAGAAGTGACCATCGCGGAGGCGTTGAAAACCAAAGGCTACGCCACCGCCTGCATCGGTAAGTGGCATCTGGGACGGCCGAAGGAATTTCTGCCACCCGCACATGGATTCGATTATTTCTTCGGAATCCCATTCTCCAATGACATGGAGCCGGAAGGTAAACTGCCGAGAAACGCTTCGGGGCTGACCGAACCTGATCCAAAATGGTGGAATGTGTCTCTCATCAACGGCAAAGAAGTGATCGAAAAACCGACTGATCAAGCCACCTTGACCAAGCGTTATACGGAGGAAGCGATTCGTTTTATTCGTGAAAACAAAAAAAAGCCGTTCTTTCTCTATCTGCCACACACCTTTCCCCATGTTCCACTGTTCGCTTCCCGCGATTTTTACGGCAAAAGCGCGCGCGGCATCTATGGCGATACCGTGGAAGAGCTCGATTGGAGCACCGGCCAGATTTTGCAAGCCTTGCAGAAAGAGAAACTGGACAAAAATACACTGGTGGTTTTCACGAGTGATAACGGACCCTGGCTGGTCAAAGATTTGACGGGCGGGTCCGGTGGTTTGTTGCGCGACGGCAAGGGCGGGACCTGGGAGGGCGGCATGCGCGTGCCTGCCATCGCGTGGTGGCCCGGAAAAATCAAAGCGGGAACAGTGAACCGCGAACTGGCTGGCACGATGGATCTTTTCAGCACCGCTTTAAGCCTTGCCGGTGTTGAAGAACCGAAAGATCGGATTATGGACGGCGTGGACATGACTCCCATGCTGCTGGGTAAGGGAGCGAGCAAGCGTGATATGCATTTCTTCTATTATGGGGATGAGCTGTATGCGATTCGCAAAGGCCAGTTCAAAGCCCATTTCGTGACGCACGACGGTTACAGCAAAGAACCACCGCAACGTCATGATCCGCCTGCGCTCTATCATCTGGGGCATGATCCTTCGGAGAAATTTAACGTCGCCCCACAATATCCCGAAGTCATTGCGCAGATCCTCGAGGAAAGAGAAAAACACGAGGGCGCGATGGTGAAACGGGAACCGGTTTATTAAAGTAAGGCATCTTGCCTGTTCCGACTTGTCGAGTTGTATTGCGCTGGGACAGGCAATTGCCTTCCCTACTTTGTTGCCTTCATCCGCCGCTCAATCTCACGGATCGCCCATTGGGCATGTTCGGAGATGAGCGGTTCGGGATCGGTGGCTGCCCTTTCCAACGCTGGAAGCGCGGATTCATTTCCGATGTTCCCGAGTGCAACGCAGACATTGCGCAAAAGTCCGCGGCGTTTGGTGCGGACAATAGGAGTGCCGGCAAAACGTTTTTTGAAAGCCGGGCCATCAAGCGAGAGCAATTCAATCAGGTCAGACTGCTGCAAATCATCGCGCCGATTCGGAGCCATCATGGATCCCACTTGCGCGAACTTGTTCCAGGGACAAGCGGCGAGGCAATCGTCACACCCATAAATGCGATCGCCAATGAGCGGACGCAGTTCCACCGGGATGGCGCCTTTCAATTCAATTGTGAGGTATGAAATGCAACGACGCGCATCGAGATCAAACGGCGCAACAATCGCCGCCGTCGGGCAGGCCGAAATACAGCGGGCGCAGGAACCGCACCGGTTCTTTTCCGGTTCATCCGGCGGCAACTCCGTAGTGGTGATGATCTCCGATAAAAATATCCAGTTGCCCAGTTGTCGGCTGATGAGGTTGGTGTGCTTTCCGACGAATCCCAAACCGGCGCGCTGGGCGAGGTCACGTTCCAGCAATGGACCTGTATCCACATACCAAAGGGAGCGCTGTTCATTTCCGGCAAGCTCATCAACGAACCGGGTCAAAGTTTTCAATCGTTCGGCAAAGACATCGTGGTAATCGGTGAATTGAGCATAGCGCGCTACCACTCCAGGAAACTGTGGGATATCGGATTGGGCGGGTGGCAAGGCCAATCTGGCTGGGATCGGCGGTAATCTGCCGCCAAGGTCTTTGGCATCCGATAACTCGCCAGTTGGTGTGCGTTGTTCACTTTGAACTCGGCGGGCTGGCAGCCCGCCGTCACGGGCAGGTTGCCCGTGCCACCCGGAACGTAAATCCTTCTCCCCCGCATAACTCACCGCCAGAACGATGAGCGTTTTTGCACCGGATAGAACCTGTTGTGGATCCACGCGTTTGTGCGCGTTGCGCTCGAGCCAGGCCATTTCACCGTTTTTGTTTTCGGCAATCCACGATTCGAAGTTCCGGGCATGGTCCGGCGGTAGTGCCGTGGTAAAACGACACGCATCAAACCCCAGTTCCAACGCTTTTTGGCGGATGACCTCCTTCATTATCGGCTGCGCGCGAACTGGAGTTGATGAACCACATGCTGCGCCACTTCTTTGATGGAGCGTTGCTCTGTGTTCACCAGCACGTCAGCCTGCCGATAAAAAGGTTCGCGGCGGCTTAGCAGTTCGCGGATTTTCGCCAGCGGATCGGGCCCCTGCAAAAGGGGGCGGTGTGCCTGTCCTTTCACGCGGTCCCAAATCGATTCCGGCGACGCCCATAAACAAACCACAAGTGAATGAGATTTCAAACTGGCGAGGTTTTCCGCATCAGCGGCCAGTCCGCCGCCGGTGGAGATCATCAGATGTTCGCGTGTGGCCAGCTCGTTCAATAAATCTTTTTCGAGCGCCCGGAAGACCGGTTCGCCATTTTGTGAGAAAATCTGGCTGATCGATTTGCCGGTGCGTTCCTCGATCATTTCGTCTGTATCAAGAAAAGTGAACCCCAGTTGATCGGCGGCGAATCGTCCCACGGACGATTTGCCGGTGCCCATGAACCCAATAAGAGAAAGGTTCACAATTTTGCGTGGCTTGTTCACTGGAAAGGTTTACCGAAAAAAAAGAAGCGGAGCTATCAAAAGCGAACGCCAGGTTTCGAAACGTGCGCATCTCACCTTTCTTGCTGGATACTCGATTGTGACCTGAACTGGCCGTCCTCGGCTGCGAGTTCAACGGGGGGGCGCCCGGTGTTCAGGAAATTGAGATGCACTGCAAAGAAACTGAAATGCGCCCTTTCCAAACCGGAAACGCTTGAGCCGCGCTGTTCTGAGACTAGTATCCATTGCAGCCGATCAACCTCGAACCGATATGAAACTGAACTACGGCCTTCACCTGGCTTACTGCACCAATATTCATCGCGGCGAAAGCTGGCAGCAAACCTTCGAGGTGCTCCAGCAATACACGCTCGCAGTGAAGGAACGTGTTTGCCCAAAAGGACCTTACGCCATCGGGTTGCGTTTGAGTGATCTGGCATCGCGCGAATTGAATGATCATCAGACCCTGCTGAGTTTCAAACGGTGGCTCGACCAGAATCATTGCTACGTTTTCACGATCAACGGTTTTCCTTATGGACGTTTCCATGGCGGGCCGGTGAAGGAGAAGGTTTATTGGCCGGATTGGACCACACCCGAACGGCTCGCCTACACCAACCGGCTTTTCGATATTTTGGCGCAACTATTGCCCGTTGGAGTAGAGGGGAGTGTCAGCACGGTGCCCGGATCGTTCAAGGAGTTCATCAAAACCCCGGACCAACTCAAGGCGATCCGCGGCAACATCTGGCATTGCGTGGAACATGTCGCACGGGTCAGTCAACAGACCGGACGCACAATGCACCTTGGCCTGGAGCCTGAGCCTCTCTGCCTGTTGGAGACCTCGACGGAAACGGTTTACTTCTTTGACAGGTTGCGTGCCGAGCACAATCGGGATCCCCGGTTGTTTGAGTTTCTTGGCGTGAATTATGACACCTGCCATCTCGCTGTTGAATTCGAGGAACCGGCCAACGCGCTTTACAACTTTCAACAGCACCAAATCAAAATCAGTAAACTTCACCTGAGTTCAGCTTTGAAAGTTGTTCCGACTCCGGAAGCTTGTGAAGAGCTGAAGAAGTTTGTGGAAGATGTTTATTTTCACCAGGTCATCGTGCGTGAAGAAAACGGTCAACTGCTGGCGTATCGTGATCTTCCTGACGTCTTGATGCAACGCGCTCCCAATCCGGCTGAAGAGTGGCGCATTCATTTCCATGTTCCATTGCACTCGCCGGCGAATGCACTGTTCGGGAACACCACCGATCATTTAACCGGGGTGCTGGATATCCTGGCCGGGAATCCGCAACTCTGTTCCCATCTCGAAATGGAAACCTACACGTGGGAAGTGATGCCGGACGAAATGAAAAACCGGAACGTGGTGGATCAGCTTGTTGGCGAGTACGACTGGTGTTTGGATCAACTCGCCCAGCGCGGCCTGGCACAACGGTGATTCACCTGTGACCCAAACATCACCACCCTCCAAGCTGCGCGGATTTCTCGTGCTGGCGCGCGCCTCAAATCTGCCAACCGTCTGGTCGAATTGCCTGGCTGGCTGGCTGCTCGGTGGCGGCTACGATTGGCCGACCTGGGGATTAGTGGTGGTCTGCTTCGGCGCTTCCTGTCTCTACACTGGAGGCATGTTTCTGAATGATGCTTTCGACTTGGATTTTGACCGGCAGTTTCGTCCAGAACGACCTGTCCCATCCGGGCTTATTTCCGCGCGAACTGTCTGGGTGTCGGGCAGTCTCCTGTTATTGATCGGCACGTCTGCCCTGGCGTGGTTCGGCCCGGTGACCGCTCTCCTCACGGTGTTGCTGGTTGCGATGATTCTCGCCTACGACGCGGTGCATAAAAAAACGATCCTCTCGCCGTTGCTGATGGGCGCCTGCCGATTCCTGCTTTACCTCGTGGCAGCATCCGTCGTGACGGCCGTTAGTGGCTTCGCCATCTGGAGTGCCCTGGTTCTTGCTCTGTACATTGCCGGCCTCAGTTACATCGCCAAAGCGGAAAGCGCGCCCGGTCCATTGCGTTATTGGCCACTGATTCTGCTCGCAGGCCCCATCGTGCTGGCGTGGATTGTGAATGATTTTAATTATCGGCAAAACGGGATCATTTTGTCCTGCATCTTCGCCGCCTGGACGGTCTGGAGTTTACGTCACATTTTCTGGGCTAAAACCAAGAACATCGGTGCGACCGTCTCGGGTTTGCTGGCGGGAATTGTTTTGGTTGACCTGCTCGCGGTGGGCGCGTTTCAACTAGAGGTCGTCCTGCCTTTCGTCGCGTTCTTCGTGATCGCTCGTCTCTTTCAAAAAGTAATTCCGGCGACGTAAGCGCCTGGATTGCCGGGGAAACCTTGCAGAAGAATCACGAATACGCCGACTAAGAACCGGCCAATAGGGCTTTCGCGGCTTCGAGTTGGGTTCGATTCCCGAGAAGCAGCACCTGGTCATCAGCGTGGAGTTCTTCGCCTGGACCGGGATTTATAATGCTTTCGTCACCGCGTTCGATGCCGACGATGCTGGCGCCAGTTTCTGCGCGTAGATGGATTTCACTGATGCGTTTTCCGACGGCAGGTGAATCACTGTTGATTACGATGGTTTCCAGATCTGCCTCCCGCAACAAGGGCGGAAGATGCTTGGGTGCATGGTCTTCGTGAACAGCGGGAGGTTGCGAGAGCGTTTCATGCAGCGCTATCTGTGCTTTGGAATACACTTTGATGAACGAACGCCAAAGCAGCCCGCCAATCAGAACGACAAGGAACAGAAGAACGACAAACACTTTCATGGGAGGCAGCAGCGCCGAACTGAGCAAGAGCACATAGATTCCCAAGCCGATACTGCCGACCACCGGAACGGTCTGCGATACGATGGATCGAATCGCTTTTGTTCGCTCACCAGCAGCGGCTACGGTTACTTTGGCGTCCGCGACGAGCATTCCCAAAGCCTGTAGTTTTCGGAAGGTGGCGATAAACATTGGGAGTGAGAAGATGGTGGCTGCCAGCCACAGAAAAGCGCGGATCCCATCAGCATCAAAACCCATGTTTCTCAAAAATTCGGGAGGATTTTGCCCAAGGAAAACGGCTGTAATGAATACCGCCGTGATCAGCGCGGTGTTCAGGGAGATCTGCAGGATCCAGCGCCGCGTCAAAACTTTCACCATGCTGGGCCGATGCGTGCCTAATTTTCCGACCCAACGGGTATAAAGTTCCAGCAGATTCACCAGAGGGCGTGGCGCTGCGCGGTCGAAGCGGTTGACCAATGCATCTGAACTTTTGATGAGATACGGGGTCGTGAGAGTCGTGAGCACTGACACAGCGACAGCAATCGGATACAAAAATCCGCTGGTAACCTTCAGCGTGAGACCGAGAGAAGCGATGATGAATGAGAATTCTCCAATTTGCGCCAATCCCATTCCGACTCGCAGGGAGGTGCGGGTGTCATTGCCGCCAGCGAACGCGCCCAAAGAACAGGCGAAAACCTTGCCGACAATAACGGCGATAGTGATTACCAAAATCGGCAGCCAGTATTCCACCAGCATCTTGGGATCGATCAACAAGCCGATCGCCACGAAGAAAATGGCGCTGAACATATCGCGAACCGGGGCTGTGAGGTTTTCAATGCGGTGGATTTCGCGGGCTTCCGCGATAACGGCACCGATGATAAAAGCGCCGAGCGCCACACTGTAGCCGAGTTTCGCCGCCAGCAACGAAACGCCAAAGCAAAGTCCCAGTGAGGTAATCAAAAGCATTTCATTGCTCTTGAATTTTGCTACATACCCCAGTAGCCGGGGAACTGCTATCAGCCCGACCACCAGGACGGCGACGAGGAAGATCGTGAGTTTGCCAATCGTCAACCCGACGTCCCCGATGCTCAACGTTCCCGTCATGGCGATACCTGAAAGCAACGCAATCATGGCAATGCCAAGAATGTCTTCGATGATGAGAATGCCGAATATAAGCTGCGCGAAATGTTCCCTCGTTTTTCCCAGTTCCCCCAGCGCTTTGATAATGATCGTGGTGGATGAAATGGAGAGAATGGCTCCGAGAAAAATACTGTCCATCGTGCCCCAGCCGAAAAGACGTCCTATTTCGTAGCCGACCCAGACCATCAGCACAATTTCCAGAAGCGCCGCGATAATGGCTGGCGCCCCGACCTGTTTCAGCTTCCGCAAACTGAATTCAAGGCCCAAACCAAACATCAACAGAATAACACCCAGTTCCGCGAGGGTGTTAATCGTCTGTTCGTCGTGAATCAGTGGAAAAGGGGGAGTGTACGGTCCGACGATAACGCCCGCGACGATGTATCCCAGCACCACGGGTTGCTTAAAGCGGTGGCAGATGATGGCGACCAGCGCAGCCACCATCATCACTACCGCCAGATCCTGCAGGAACACAACACCGTGCATGCGGGCAAGATATTGCCTGTTTTTCGACAGGAAATATCAAAACGATTATTTGTCGTTCTCGGTATTGTCCTTCGATGTTTCTTTTGGGGCTTTTTTGGTGAAAAGAGCCGACGCGGCGAAAACTAAACTCATGAAGCCCACAATGGCTCCAAAGAGTAATAAATCTTTGAGTATATACATATAAATTTGTTCAATAAGTGGGAGTTGGAAGGCCCGAAGCAATTCCACAAAGTTCATGGAATCGTCGGATTGGAAGTGCGGTTTACCCAGCCAGGCAACCGAAGTGAACAAACTATGCAGAAGGGGCGCGCGGGAACTCTGTCGGATGTAAAATATGCCAGTGTGTGGAAGTTGGATTTGGTGGAGAAGCGACAAGAAGTTTTCCGAACCCAAATGGCTTCCGAGACTTCGTCAGGCTCTCTCGGATCAATCCGAGTTGGGTCGTCGATTGTTCATACCCCGACGTGTTTTGCAGTCTGAGTCTGAGCTCATGAAACGTCTGCCCGTCACAAAGTGACTTCGCCTCGGTGAGTGAGGATCCTGCCAGTGCCTTCGAATAGTGTGCATACCGAATCGAAGCTGTGCCGCTGACAAATAGCCCGGGCAACCAGAGTGCCAGCAGGAGGGCAAAACCAATGAGTTTAACGCTGCGCACGCCGTCAGAATAGGTGAGTTCCTGAAAAACTCAACTGGATGTGAGTGGGGTGGTGTGAATTCAAACTGGCGGTCACGAATGCGCAAGTTTCAAATGTTCCCGAGGGACAACTTCTATTCCACCCGAAAACAGCAAGGAACCGCCCTGTTCACCGTAAAAACCACCTAATCAACAGGTTAGAACCCGGGAACAGCAGAAATATTCTCCTGTAGCGGATGACCGGATGAAAACGAGAGTCTTCTCGGGTGAAGCGATGCGACGGAATGAGTCGGTGAGGTACAAAAAAGATCGTTCCCGGCGGACGGTTCGGCGAGCTCGAAAAACACGTATTTCTCGTCTTTTGTGAGTCACGGAAGAGGTGAATTACGTAATTCAGTTGTTTTGCAGAACCAAAATTCCGTGAAATACGTATTTCACTGCTTTTGTGGATCACAAATTCCGTGAATTACGTAATTCACGTCGTCCGTGACTCACGAAGGTGCTGAAATACGTAATTCAGGTGTTCCGTGACTCACGGGAGTGGTGAATTACGTAATTGCGTTGTTTTGTGGATCACAAACTCCGTGAAATACGTATTTCACCGCTTTTGCGGAGTCAAAATTCCGAGAATTACCTAATTCACTACCTCCGTGACTCACAAATCTCGTGAATAACGTTGTTTGCTCCGATGTAAGTAGCTGGGGAAGAGGAGTTTGGGAGGGGGGTGCAGATTCTTTTTGAGCAACCGGTAATCCAAATGCAACCCTCTGCAAAACAGCCACTTGGAACGACTCTCCTCCGATGCGTGCCCGTCTTGTGCAGGCGTCTCTGCGGTTCCCACCGAGTGACCATTTGAGATCAAAAGGTATGCGGAAAGTCGGGCTAAACCGGGTGATCGTCACAGTGATGCACCTCGACGGTGACGTGGACCAGTTCTTCGTGTTCGCGGAGAAGTTGCTTGTACCAATCAGGTGATTTTGGTTCATGCGTCACCACGGAAATGATCGCGGCGAATTTGTTTACACCGACCTGCCAGATATGTAGGTCACTGATTTTGGTGTCAGGCACGCCTTCGATCGCCTTGTAGATTTCTTCGTTGAGATCGGAATGCTCGGGTTCTTGATCCAGCAGGATGACTACCGTTTGGCGCACCAATCCATAAGCCCAACAGGCAATCACAATGCCGCCGACGATTCCCATCGCTGGATCGAGCCAGTTCCAACCGAAAAACTTTCCTCCAAATAAAGCGCCAATCGCCAGCACCGAGGTAAACGCATCGGCAATGACATGAATGTATGCGGCCTTGAGATTTACATCCTGGTGGGTGTGAGCGTGGTTGTGCCCTTCATGGCTATGCCCATGGTGATGATGATCCTTCAATATGAAGGCGCTGACGACATTCACAGCAAGCCCGACACAGGCCACAAGAATCGCTTCATTGAATCGGATTGGGGCTGGTTCCAAAAAACGGTGCACCGATTCCACCCCCATCATCAAGGCGACACCCGCAAGCACAATGGCGCTGGTGAACGCACCAAGCACACCGATTTTGCCGGTGCCGAAACTAAACCGTGCGTTGTTGGCATGACGGCGGGCCAACGAATAAGCCCATGCGGTGATCATGAACGCGGCCACATGCGTGCTCATGTGCCATCCATCGGCCAGCAGCGCCATGGAATTGAATTTTATGCCAGCAGCGATTTCCACCACCATCATGGTGGCGGTCAAAGCGATCACCCGTTTGGTGTTGCGTTCAGCAGTGGAGAAGTCGCCCACAAAATTGTGGTGATGTTTCCAACGTGAAATGTCTGGGATGTGCATAGATTAGTCAGGTCGGGTAATCATACCGACGTTCAGCCTCTTGCACAATTTCACGGTTTCTCGCTGTCTTCGGGTGGAATAGATATCAGGCTTACCCAGTTACGCAGAGCAGCACCCCGATTGCGATTCGCAATTTCTACTCCTGGTGCAGTTTACAAGACCCGTGCTCTAAAATCCGCCATTTCTCCTCCGTTACCGAGCCATGTTTCCGCGAAAACATGACTCGGAAAGGAAAACCGAGAGGCTGTGGGCACATAAAGAAAACGGGGCAGCTCTCGTTCAGGCGTGAACTTTATTGAACGCCAAGCGGCCAATTGCACTCCTAAATGAAGAGCCCGATTCGCCAGCAGAAAAGAACCTGGGTTCACCCTCATGAACGCCAACGCAAAACCCAAACTAACCGGCAGAAGATTCTTAATTCTGGCCTGTCGCCTGGCGTTCCTGGCGTGGCTGGTGCTGACACTTTGGCCTGTGAGTTACGGCATTACCCGCCTCGCCCAGGTTCTGCTGGTTCTCGCGTTGTGGACGGGCGGGATGATTCTCTGGTGGCAGATCAAGTTGATGCGTTGGGGCCTGGTTGCTGCTGCTGTGTTTTGCGCAGGACTGGTGTTGTTACCCGGTCGCGCTTCATCCGCTTCTGAGCTGCGCGAACGCTATGTGAACGAACTCCAGAATTACGAGGGGGTTCGCTACGTGTGGGGAGGAGAAAACGGTTTCGGCATCGACTGCTCCGGATTGATCCGTCGAGCCATGATCCAGTCGTTATGGAAACACGGTCTGCAAACCGCCAACGCCGGCCTGGTTCGCGCTGCCGCCCGGCTGTGGTGGCATGATGCATCTGCGCGTGCGATGGCAGCCGAATATCGGAACGACACGAAAAAGTTATTCGAGGTGAGCAGCATCCAGGCCCATGGTGCAGACGGCTTGCTTCCAGGTGATCTCGCCGTTACATCCGACGGAGTTCATGTGCTCGCTTTTCTCGGCGGCAATCAATGGATTGAGGCAGATCCGAGCGCCGGGAAAGTTTTGAAGCTTGAAGCGGGCACCACGGTAAACCGTTGGTTGAACCTGCCGGTCATGTTTGTGCGTTGGCGGTTATTGGATCAGCAACTGGAGCCGCAGCCCTTCTGACGTCGCAAGCACGTCTTGCGGAAATAGTCAGAGCCTCCTCACGTCGAGCTGCTACCAGAGAGAGGCTCGCGCACAAGCGTGCGTTGCAGTCGGCGACGGATCAAAATCTCGTAGCAGACGACGTCAGGAGCCTCATTTCCTTTCTGCGAGACAGGCATGCGAATTCAGTTTGAGCCGATTTGATTGTTGCGTTTACGAAGAGTGGTTAAGGTGTAGGCGCATGGGCGCGTTGATGGATACGTTGAAACAACGGGTCACCTTTTTCACTAAACAATTCTTTAATCGCCAGCATGGAGGGCACGCGCTGGATGATCTGCATCTGAACCAGGCGCGGCGGGTTTTTCAATTGGTGTGGCTTTTTGCGATTTGTTGTGCAGCACGGCTCCAATCGCTGCAAGACCCAACAAAAACCCGATCAACAAGCTCAACCATCCCTTCCACTCACTCTCTTCTGGGGCTTTATTCTTCCCGCGTGCCATGTGCGATCATCTTTTCTTTCACTTCGTTCATACGAAGTTCAATGCTGAGAGGATTGGGGTAAGTGGAAAGGCGGCCACTGGCAACCGTAGCGACACCAGCGACCGCCGTGAACTGTGGGCTTAGCTCATCAATTCTATGCGCACAGAGAGTTACGTTATTATTCGCCTGCGGGTTGCAACAACACGGAGCCTGTCTGATCCGAGCCACGAAACACACCGGCGGCTATGTTTTCACTTTGCAATGCGGCGCCGACGAATTTGGTTTTCTCGCTGGTGACCGGATGAATGAACGTGCCGCTGAACCCGCCGGTTTTTGGATTCAGCTTTCCGGCAACAACATTGACGTTATTTGATATCAGCAAGGAATTATTGGAGCGCAGGAGGACGCTGTTTGAAAGCGGTTCAACCAGGTTTCCACCGTCGAAGGTCAATGTTCCTTCTTCGAATGCGAGGGCGGCAATGCCTTTCTCCGGAGCCGTGTAGAAGGAACCGGTGATGTCATTTTCAAGGGTGAACCCCCCGTCGTAGAATCCATTGGTCCATCCTGTCTTGTTCCATTTCAAGTGGCCGGTCAGGTTGCCTTCCGCGAATGTAACCCAATCGATCACTGATCCATTGTAGGATTTGATGGTTTTACCGTTGATCTCTTCGGAGACGATGTAGAGCCGAACGTAAAGCGGCCAGCGGCCGTCCTTTGAAATGGCCACCGATTGCTTTGCTGGATTCCCATCCGGCATGGCGCCTGCCAATTTGATTGCTCCATTGGTCATCATTTTCACCAGGCCGTAGCCATATCCCGCTGGTCCTTCGGAAGAATCTTCGAAGCCGGGGAAGAGGAAGGTGTAATTACCGACATGCTCGGTCGCGGGGTTTGCCTTGCTGTAGATGGCTTTGTCCGCCTCCAGGTCGGCTGTCCATTCGCTGCTGGCCACAGTGCCGGTGACCATGTCGGTTTCACCAGTGAAGTCCAGTGCGAGGGTGATGTTAAGTAGTTCTTTGCCGAACTTGGTGCGAAGTACCTGGCGGTTAGCTGTTCCATCCAGATTGAATTTGCCACTGACGGAAAAGGCGTTGCCATCGAGCTGAATCTTGCCGCTGTAACCAAAGTTGGTGGCGACCTTCAGTGTAATGAAACCAGCGTTGTCGTGCCGCACTACTTCGTCTTCACGGAACAACCCGTTGTAAACGCCAGCAACCGGGATGAATGGATTGGGAATAAAGTTCGCTTCCAGAACCATGTTCGACTCCATAATGAAACTCAAAACGGGGCTCGTGCTGGTAACGCTGCCGGTCCAGTTGCTGAATACGTGGTGTGCGCCTGGGATTGCCTGCACTTTGTAAGGACGACCAATTTCCAGGGTGGCACCGTCTTCGGCTGTGCCGAGTGGGGTGGCAAAGGTTTTGAAACTGCCGGAACCGTTGGCTGTGAGGCTCAATTGCTCGGTCACAACGTAGAAGAAGGTGCGTTTCACCACCGATGATTCATTGCCAGCGGCATCAATTGCTTTGACCTGCACGACATTGGTGCCGGGAGTCAGGTCGGCTTCGTAGGACCAGCTTACGAGGGTGGTGTTGCTGCCGAGGGTCAACGGTTGGAAACCGCTGCCGTTGAAGTCGAGCAATACTTGTTTCACCTTGCCGTTGTCCTTGGCAGTTCCGGAGACGGTGAAGATCGGAGTGTTTGTCCGGAGGTTGCTTGCAGGTGTTGCCACCGACACCGATGGCTTGGCTGTATCTGCAATGACTTGGAAGGTATATTCCACTGCTCCGCTGGTGGTAAAGGTGTTTTCCCCGTCGTCCAATGTACCGGAAGCTTCGAAGCTCACCGTGTAGATACCAGGAGCCGAAAACGCCCAGTTGGCGTGACTGTGGCTGGTTGCCTGCAAGTTGATGAAATCAGTTTCATCACTGATGCCATCGCGGCTGTTCATTCGCACGGTAGGTGTACCAAAACCACCAATGGTATAAACCGCAAAATGTCCGGGACCATTTACCTCTTTCAAGGTCAACTTCACCTGGTTGCCGACAAAGACACCGGGTTCGATCTCTTCTGTGCCCAAACCGAGAAACAGCAGATCAGGGTCTTCCACGGCGGGAAGAATCCAGATCGGATCGCCTTCGTTGCCCAGGAAGCTGAAGGAAGGATTGCTTGGAACAAAGGTTTGTGAGGCAGGATTCAACCGCAGCACGGCGTCATCCGGCTCATACTCCTTGTCGTTTGCTTCGTTATGAACGTGCAAATCCCACTCGCCATCTTCATAGGCGACACCGACATCCACATGGCCCTTGCTTAAGGTTGCAGCCGACGCGCTGACACTCAGTCCGGCCACACAGCCAGCGAGCAACGCGTTTTTAAATACGGATTTCAAATTTTTCATTTAACTTTTAAAACAAACTTCGGGTTAATCTTTTCATCGGTGCATGAACCAACGTAGAAGGCCATGCACCAGTTCTGCGTTTCTCCCGCACAAGCGGGATGGCAGCAGAGCGCCTTTTTATTTTGAGAACGGCTCATCATTGAGCCACGGTTGAAGCAGCGTTCAGACGGGAGGGCCCCGGTTGGGCAGAAGTTTGTAGTGGATGGGGAGAAGAAGCACCGGTGCAGGAGTTTTGAACTCTGCATAAACGACATCGGACCTGACCGGGATGGATTGTCCTTCCGAGCAATTTACCTGTCCCTGCGACAGGAGCGTCGCTGCGCACTGATGAGCGCTGGTTTCGGCATCTTCATGGAAATGTTCGTGCAACCAGTGTGACGCGGCGAGTGTTTGGACGAAGAGAAACAGCGTCAGCGCAAAAACCGAACAGGCCGCGTTAAACGAGAAGGTGAGTGAGCCCCTTATACGTCCAAAGTCTTTCCGCCCCATTGCATAGGAGCGTTCACTGGCGGAAATTAACCGAGGAGGATTATATGGCATGTAACCAACACCAAAATCACCCCCACAAGCACGGGCCCGGCTGCGGACATACTGCGGTGGAACACAATGGTCACACAGATTATCTGCACGATGGTCATCTGCATCACACGCATGAAGATCACGTGGATGAACATGTGATTGATGTGGATGAACAACATCCGAATCGCTGTACCCAGGGCGCGCCTGGCCACGATAAAGATCATGTGCATGGTCCGGAATGCGGGCACCCGGCCGTACCGCATGGAGATCATGTGGACTACCTGGTGGATGGGCATCTGCACCATCATCATGGCGATCACTGCGACGACCACGGGCCGCTGGCAGTGAAATCCTGACGTTATGTCGGGTTTGAATCATTTTTAAAAGCAGCCGCAGCCATAGTTGGGCGGGCCTACAAGCTGCACCTGCAATCGCAGGAAGCGTTGTGCCGTACCGGCAACAGCGACGCTGTCCCGAATTACCACCGTTTCAGTTGTTCCATTGTCGGTTGTGCTCACCAGATGGTTTACCGCACTCCATGGTCCGGTGACACTGGACGCAGCCAACACTTCGTAATTCACATCGGATGCATTCTTCCGTCTCGTAAACTGTAATGCCCCATAATCTGTTCCGCCGCTGTTGACGATTACCGCTTTCGGCAGGCCGTTGGTATCGGCTGAGACAGGGTTCAATCCAAGGGCGTATTCCATCGCGTTGGAAATGCCGTCGTCATCAGGATCCGCGTTGGGATTAATCACGCTATCCGGCGTGCCGAAAGCCCAGTGATTGCTCTGCCAGGTTTCGAACGGTCGCAAGGGGAGCACGTTGAACTGAAACGTGGATGGCAAACTGGCGGTGTTGGTGGACTGACCTTGCAGCACGCCGCTCGCCTGGAATGTGACGCAATAAACGCCATTGGTGGAAAATCCCCAGTTAAAGTGCGCATGGCCGCCAGCAGAAGCGGCGTAATTATCGGCAGAGGTAATCCCATCGCGTGAATTCATCTTCACCTCGAAATCACCGAAACCCACTGTCTGCCAAACCACAAAGTGCCCCGGTGCTTTCAAACCTGTTAGTTCAAGATTGACGATGTTACCACTGAATGTTCCGCTGCTCATGCCCTCCGTCGAAACACCCAGGTAAAGCAACTGAGGATCCTGCGATTGGGGGAGAATCCAGAGGGGATCCCCTTCATTACCAAATGGCGTGCCGGCGGGGAGCGGTTCATACTTCGCCGATTCGCTCACGATGAGAAGCACCGCATTGCTTTGGTAAGCCACCTGGGTGTCAATATTGCGCACCACCACACTCAATTTCTCCTCGGCGCTCGGTGCGTAAACGATCCGAACATCAGCATGTTGCCGGTCCAGCACGGCATTGGTTTGCGAAAGAACAGCTTGCGATGCCAGTAATCCACAAAACAGGGTCAGAAATTCTTTTTTCATTTTACTGAGGGGGCAAGGCGAAGTTATCGCCTGATTCAATTCGTTTCTTCAACGCCTGGGCCTTGTAGGCGCAGGCATGGCCATCGGCATGGAGGTAATTAGCATTGCCCACCGAGGCATCCGGTAGTTTTGGGCTGGAATGCCGGTCCGGCTGAATATCGCTGATGACGGCTTCCCAACTGGACCAATTGCGTGAATGGGTGTGATCCGAAAACACGGAAGGATTCAAATTTTCCGCTCCGATGAACATCGTGAACGTATCTGCCGGTTTTCGCAGCCGGCTAACGTTGCGAAAGGTCTCCAGCACCCGGCCAAATGGATCCCGGCGGTCCACTGCGGTGTATTCGTTGAGGATATAGCTTGTGCCATTATTCGTGAGCCGTTCCTGTCCCTTGGGATCGGCCGGGCAAATGCGAATCTTATCCACATTTCCGACATAGTTTTTGAAAGTGAAGATCCAGGACCGGTTGGTATCGCCGGAATGGGTCGTTTCCGGCATCCAGCCCTCGTGATCATCCGCATACATGTGCAGTCCAAGACCGATCTGCCGCATGTTGGAAAGACAGGCGGTTTGCAGCCCTTTAGCTTTGGCTTTCCCTAAAACCGGCAGCAGCATTCCAGCGAGGATTGCGATAATCGCAATCACCACCAGCAGTTCAATCAACGTGAAAGCACGTCGAGGGCACGAGGCCCGATTGGTTTTCATGTGTGAGCGTTTGCTATTCGCACTGCAATCTTTTCGACTGCAATACAGGCTGCAAACAGGCCTTATCCAGATAATGAAACGGAATGGTTCGAAGGAACATGAGTCAGGTCGCATCCGTGCGACTGAGGCAATTCTCTCGAACAACTTTGCGGGAATCAGGCGAGCGACGGTGGGCCGCGGCCGTGTGGGATCAGGTAAGCAGGTGACGAAACGAAGGAAACTTCAGGCGGCATCACCTCGGTGAAGGTGATTGTTACCGGGACAAGGTCGGTGGCAATTTGCGGAACATCCACCTGACCGTTCTGTAACAGGGTAACGGCGCACTGATGATCTTCATGGTCAGCCTCCTCATGAAATTCATGATGCAACGAAGATGACCAGCTCAGAAGATGAACAAAGAGAAAAAGCGTGAGGGCAAAAGCAGAAACACCTGATTTGATCAGCGGATTTCGAATGGAAAACGTTTTCCTCACAAGCGCTATTGAACCTTTACCTGATTTCGTTGACGCAGTTCAAGGTATATTTGGCTGTAGTTAACATTGTGAACAGGATTCCGCGAATCCTGGTCACGCAACGTGAACTGCTGAACTTGATCTTCGACGAAACTGGTTTCGCTTACCTCCAACGTTCCCAATCTGCGAGGAACAGGTGGTCCGGTAACAGGTCGGCGCGGGCATGTTTCAGTGGGAAGTCTCCGGGAATTTCACCGCGCGAAAGCGATTCCAGCGCGAAACGTTCCCAGCTCTCATCTTTCTTGAGCAGTGGACGATACATTTGCAGCAAAAACGGTTGATTCAAAGTTCTGGGGCTGATGTAGAGCGCATTGATTGTTTTGAAATCATCATTCAACTGGAGGAATCCAGTCTTGTAAGTCAGGGTCAATATTGTGCAGGGCCGGTCCCCATACCACGCGACCGCAGCCGGAATGTCGCTCATCATCAATTCGTTCGATTTGAGATATTGGCTGATGTGCTGAATCAGTGGGGGATGGTACGGAGGAAAGGCGCCGGGATGTTTTCGCGGTGGCAACAGTTCGAAGATCATCGGGAGAGAAATGACCAATGTAAACATCGTCACCATTGCCGAGCGCACTCCGAAACCAAACAGTTCGAGGCGATCCAGCAGGATAAAAAACAATCCCACCCCAAAGATGAAGATCAGCGGTGCGAGCACGATCAGAAGATTCTCACCAGATACGTCTGGCATGGTGGGAGTGGTATGGGTTGCTCCTGCGGATTGCACAAACAGCAATACCAGCAACGCCATCAAAATAAAAATACGCGACGCACTCAGGATGGTTCTCTGGAATGGGATCAACAAGCCGACCAGGAAAAAGGCTGTCAACCAGTTGCCGCCAAGCAGCGGAAGTTTCGAGAATGCTTCGCGCGCATTCGTGACCACCTTTCGGCCGACCTGTTTGACCTCGAAATTGCTGAACTGCCGGTCGGGGTTGAGCGTGCGTTCGATGGTATCCCCCGGGAAACCTGCGGTCTGTTGATACACAGCATAACCGGCTGTGCCGAAAAGTGTGCCGCTGGCCGAGTAGTTTCGCACCAGCCATGGAGTGATCGTGAGAAGAAAAACGAACAGAACCGCGATGCAATTGCGAATTTGTGCTTGTCGCAAGGAAAGGCCGATGAAGAAGAGCACCGGCAAAACGAGCCAACCGAAACTGTAGCGGGTGAGAAAAAGCAAGCCGAGCAGCAATCCCGCGAACAGGGTCTTGGTAAGAAGCTTTTTATTGTTGGGAAAATCGGCCTCACCCAGTTCATGAATTCGCAGCAACACACGGACCAATCCCAGGAAAAGAACCAGCGCCAGCATTGTGGAAACTCCAGCAACACTGAATTGCCAGAACAGTTCTGTGAGCGCGAAAAGAATGGCAGCCAACCAGCCGACACGCGGGTCGAATAATTTCTTGCCGAGGGAATAGACCAGCAATACCGCGATGAAGAACAAAAGCTGGTTGAAGATCGCAATCCAGATTTCCGGATGGAACGTGCCGAAATATTTTGTCGTGCTGATCTCGTAGTCGAACGGCGCAATTTTCATATAACCGGCGAGCAACAATGGATACGCGGGGGCGTTGGCGAGGTCAGGATGTGGCCCGGCCAGTGTCCTGCCATCTTCACGATGCTTCTCGACCAGGTGCAAACTGAGCGGACGGATGTAGTCAGTGGTGAACCCATGCCCCTCCGAAATATTCCGGGCAACCTGTGACACATCCATCGCTTCGGATGTGGAGAAATTATTGAAGCAGCGCATGTCATAAACCAGCGCAAGAACGGCGAACGCGAGTATCGCGACGGTTATCTTAACGACCCGGGAACCTTTGCCTTCTTCCAGGGTATGAATCCATTTCTGTAGCGTTGTGGACATATATTAAAACTTCAAAAATCTTCCAAACCGTATTTGCGCAGTCTTCGATGGAATGTGCGGCGGCTCATCCCGATTTTCTTCGCTGCTTCGCTCCGATTGCCGTCACATTCTTTGAGCGCACGCATCATCATTTGCTTTTCTGCCTCTCCCACAGTGGTTGGTTCGGCAGTGAGCGGGGAAGTTGAGTTGCCAAGTTTACTGAATCCAGTGCGGACATTTTGTGGCAGATCGCGCAGAATGATTTTGTTTTCGCGACAGAGGACAACCGCATGCTCAATCGCGGTGCGCAGTTCGCGAACATTGCCCGGCCAGCAATAATGCATTAACGCTTCCATGGCTTCCGGCGAGAATTCGTTGATCTTCTTTTCATTCTCCCTGGCGAACTCGCGCAGGAAAGTATGTGCCAGCAGCGGAACATCCTCCATTCGTTCGCGCAAAGGAGGCATGACTAGCTCCACCACTTTCAGGCGGAAATATAAATCTTCCCGGAAGGTGCCGGCATTCACCATTTCTTCGAGGTCTTTATTCGTGGCAGTCACGACGCGCACATCTGCTGTGAGCGTTTTATTGGAGCCGACCCGTTCAAAGGTGCGTTCGCTCAGGAATCGCAACAGTTTCACTTGCGTCGCCTGGTCAATCTCCCCGATTTCATCCAGGAACAATGTGCCGCCCTGGGCCTGCTCGAACCGGCCAATCCGACGTTCATGAGCACCGGTGAAAGCGCCTTTCTCATGCCCGAACAATTCGCTTTCGAGCAATGTAGGCGAAAGGGCGGCGCAATGGACCGTGACCAGCGGGTGTTTGGCGCGCGGGCTGAGTTGATGGATGGCTTTGGCGATCAGTTCCTTGCCGGTGCCGCTTTCGCCCAGGATCAAAATGGTGGCGCGAGTAGGCGCGACCTGTTGCACAATCTCAAGAATCTCCCGAATGCGCGGTGATTCGCCAATGATGTTTTCTACCCCGAACTTTTTGCTGAGCTGCTTCTTGAGTGAGACGTTTTCCGCCTCAAGATTCTGCTGCTTGAGCGCGCGGTTGATGCGCATTTCCAATTCATCGATCTGCATGCGCCCCTTGGCAATGTAATCATCGGCTCCCTTTCTCATGGCTTCAACGGCGAGCTCTTCGGAGCCGTAAGCCGTCATCAGGATGCAGATTGGCGGCTTGGGCAATGACTTGGCCCGGGCGATCAGTTTCATCCCGTCTTCGTTTGGCAAACGGAAGTCGGTCAACATCACATCGAAATGTTCCTGCTCAAGAAGGCTCATCGCGGTTGCGGCATCTTCGGCGATGTAAACGTCGTAATGATCTTCCAGCGCGGCGCGCAAACCTTCGCGTGTCGGTTTTTCGTCATCAACAATGAGGAGAGTTGGCTGCATTTTGCGATTTACGATTTGGGATTTACGATTGACGAGCGGCGCTCCATTCGTGAGTGCGCTCGCATAGCCACCTTTTCTCCCTGTCCCCGCGGGTGGGAGAATCTCGAAACTGCCTGCGATCCCAATCCACCCAGCGCACCGCGTAAATCCCCAATCGTAAATCGTAAATTGAAACTAATCATTTTGGAGGGGCCTCCAGCAATCGGGTGCGTCGTTCGTGGCGTGGCAGCCAGATGCGAAAACTGGTTCCTTCGCCCACGCGACTTTCCAGTTCGATGCGTCCACCGTGTTCGCGCACGATTCGTTGCACGATCATCAACCCCAGCCCGGTGCCCTTGCTCTTAGTTGTGTAGAACGGTTCGAAGATGCGGTTGATCTGCTCCTGGTTGATGCCGCCGCCCGTGTCGCCCACGCGCACCCAGACATTTTCGGGACTCTCGCCTGTCTCGAAAGTGAGTGTGCCGCCGGTTGTCATGGCTTGCATCGCGTTCTTCACGAGGTTTACCAGGGCTTGCTTGATTTGAGCCGCATCGATCGGGCTCTTGGGCAAACTGCGCGCCAACGTTTGTTCGATGCTGATCCCGCGGTTTCCAAGCTCTGGCTGGAGCAGTTCTGATGTTTCTCGCACGACATCATTCAAGGACGCCATCTTGATCTGTGGTTTCGATGGGCGGATTGCCTGGAGAAATTGCGTGATGATGTAATCAAGACGCGCGATTTCGCCCTTGGCGACATCCAGGTAATTTTCGAGACGCCGTGCAATTTCCTCGGTGTCGGGCCCGGTGGAAACAGGGTTGGTCCTGGCGCGACGTGACAGCCTGCCGACTTTTACATCCTGCGTTTGCTGGCGCAGTTTGCGCACTTCACGTTCCATCAATTGCAGGTGAATGTGCAGCGCATTCAGCGGGTTGCCGATTTCATGGGCGACACTGGCCGCCAGCAACGTGAGCGAATGCAACCGTTCGCTTTCAATCGCTTCATACGTTTGCTGCCGCGCTTCCGTGGCATCGTGTAAAATCAAGGCCACGCCGGTGCTGCCGGTTTTTTCTGCTTCAAGAGGCGCGGCATAAAGTCGGATGAACCGATGTTTCGGGTAATCAATCTCAAACTCGTGTCGCACCACGCGTTGGACATCTTTGTTGTCGAAGGTCGAAATGCGTTCCCAGTCGATGTCCGGCAGAAAACGTTTGATCGGTTGCCCTTCCGCGACATCGGCCGGCCACTGGAGAAGATTGGTCACCGCGTTATTAAAATAAAGAATCCGCCCGGCCTCATCGATGACGAGCACGCCGTCTTCAATGGTGTTGAAAAGCATTTCCAGGAAATTGCGTTCGCGGGCGAGGCGTTGCACCACTGTCTGCAATCCTTCCGCATCGAGCCGGCTGATCCGGCCCAGCACTTTTTCCAGAAAGCTCGACTTCGCCATAACGGGTTAGAACCAGTTCTTCTTCTTGAAATAAAAGTAGGTCGCGCCAGTGGAAACAGCCGTGATCAACGCAATCAGGCTATAGGCATGCGTCCATTCCAGTTCTGGCATATTGGTGAAATTCATTCCATACCACGTTCCAAAAATCATCACCGGCGTCGTGATCACGGTGATCAGCGTGAGTAGTTTGACCACTTCTCCCGTTTGATTCGAAGACATGTTCAGGTACACCTGCAAAATGCCGGTGAGCGAATCTGTGTAATTATGGGCCAGTTCGCCGATGTGAAATAATCCATCGTAAACGTTGCGGTAATAAGGAACCAGATGCGCGCGGATCAATTTGAATTCACCCCGGGCAAACCGGCCGATCACTTCCCGTTGCGGACCGATGATCTGCCGCAGGTGAACCACTTCCTTTTTAATCTGGATAATTTTATTGAGCGTGGACTTGCTGGGGCTTTGCAAGACTTCTGTTTCGAGGTCGGCGATTTCTTCCGCCAGTTCCTCCAGGGCCGGTTTATAGTTGTCCACGATTGAGTCGAGTAACGTGTGGGCAACCCGATCCGGTGCTCGCGCGATGTGTACCGTGCCTTTCAGACAGCGTTCCTCCACCACCTGGATACTTCGCAACGGCACATCGTGGTAGGTGACGAGGAAGTTTTTGCCCAGGAAGAAGTTCAATTCCTTCGTCGCAAACACCCCGTCCTTGCGGCTGTAATCCACCGCGTGAATCACCATGAACAGGTACGGCAGGAATCTGTCCTCGTTCTTGGGGCTATATTCTTCGACCTTGGGCGATGGGCTCACCATGACGCAATCTTCGACGGAGAGCGGGTGAAAATGGAAAATGTCTTCCAGGATCAACTTCGTTTCTTCAGGCGTGGGATGTTCCAGGTCAACCCAGAGAAACAAATTGGTATCCGCCAACAACGTCGGCATGAGGAACGTTTGGATGTTTTGGCTATGCAGCTTGCCCTGATTTGTAAAAGCAAAGGAACGAATCATGCGTAATAGTGACCAAAGACGAACGCATCGTGTGCGTCAACTTGGCACAAGATTAAGGTGCGTCATCAAAATAGCAAGAATGCTGGGCGCGTGAACGCCTTCGTGGGCAACTTTTTCTGGGCAGTTCAAAGCTTTTTGACCGTTTTAACGGGCGACCCAGGGCAAAAATGGCCTTTTCACCTGATTTGCTTCCCGTGCCAAGGGTAAACTCGGGACTGGAAAGTCCCGAGAACTGGCACCCTGGAAAGCGTGCCACTACGTAGTGGCAGGTTTTCCAACCTGCCATCCATTTTCCTCGGCTATCGCAATTTGATGCGCATTGATCTCATCCACTTTTAATCACACTCCCTTCTCTCTGGGCGCATCTCGATACTGCTACGGATACCCTCCGTAGCGGGTGTAAAAGGGCTGAGTTATCACAAGCGATGCAGCGTGTCGATTTGCTATGTTTGAGACCCGAAGAGAAAATTGGCCTTTTTCCACCCGAAATTCCCGCGAAAATACCAAAAAGTAAGGAAAACGGGCTGTTTATCCATTTTTTCGTTCTGTTTTAGAACCCTGGTTGGCCAACTTGCCGTCAAAACAGAACGAAAAAGTAGGTAGGTTGGCCAACGAGGTATCTAAAACAGAACGAAAAAGTAGGTAGGTTGGCCAACGAGGTGTCTAAAACAGAACGAAAAAGTAGGTAGGTTGGCCAACGAGGTGTCTAAAACAGAACGAAAAAGTAGGTAGGTTGGCCAACGAGGTGTCCAAAACAGAACGAAAAAGTAGGTAGGTTGGCCAACGAGGTGTCTAAAACGGAACGAAAAAGTAGGTGGCAGGCCCCGAGCGGCCTTGAGCCACGGGAATTTTATCCACTTGCGAAAGTTTATATCCTGCTAAACTCCGTCAGTGGCAACTCATACCACATCGCCCTTTCTGCTCCTGTTGCGAACGAATCTGCTGTTCGCGTTGCGGAAAATTAAAGGTGTCCGGGATCAATCCCGGTTTCTTTCCGCGCTCATTTTCCTGTTTATTCTCGGATACTCAGTCCTGGCGTTTTGGCTTTTCCGGCTTGGACTCACCTTTCTGACCAAGTTTCCGGGATTGGGTGTGCTCCTTACGGAACGATTGATCTTCCTGTTATTCGCATTTCTTTTTGGTCTTTTGCTCCTGAGTAACTTGATCATTAGTTACACGAACTTTTTCCGGAATCGAGAGACGGACTTTCTCCTTTCGCTGCCGGTTTCACCGCAGACCATTTTTCGATGGAAATTTGTTGAATCCATTTTGCTGGCCTCATGGGCGTTTGTTTTCTTAATCGCACCGTTACTGGCGGCCTACGGGTTGACGCGTGCGGTGCCGTGGCATTTTTACTTTTTCACATTGTTTCTAATCAGCCTCTTCATCGTGCTGCCGGGAGTCGCCGGCGCCTGGGTGGCGATCAATATCGCTCGCTTCCTCGACCGACGCGCTTTTCAGGTTCTTGTCGTCGTTATTGGCGGTGGGTTGCTTTGCTCGGCTTTTATCTGGCTGCGCGCGGAACCTATTTCGGATGAGATGGTGGAGACGCGTGTTTTGGCCGTGCTCGACCGGTTGCTGATGAAAACGCAATTCTCCCAGTTTCCTTTTCTGCCGAGTTATTGGTTGTCGCAAGGGGTGTTGCAGTGGTCGGATGGGGCTTTGGCATCGGCGGGATTTTTTGCCCTCGTGTTGTGCAGTAACGTTTTATTTTTTGGCTATCTCAGTTTCACGCACATGGGAAACTGGTTCTACGATTCGTTTTCGATGGTGCATAGCCGGGCGAGTATTTTGGGAGAATGGAAATGGTTTCAAGCACTGCAAAAGCGCGGCACGGTGTTCAAGTATTCACGAGGGATTCCCGATCAGACGCTGGAAAGGATTAAAGGGATGTCGTCTGATGTTCGGGCGTTGATCATCAAGGATGCCCGGATCTTCTGGCGGGACACGACGCAATGGGGGCAAACATTGGTGCTGTTCGGTTTGCTGGCGGTTTACATTGTCAATCTGCGTCACTTTTCCCAGCAATTGACCAATCCATTTTGGATTAACCTGGTTTCGTTTTTGAACCTTGGCGCTTGCGCGTTGAACCTGGCGACTTTGACGACACGGTTTGTTTATCCGCAATTTTCCCTGGAAGGAAAGCGGCTTTGGATCGTCGGGATGGCGCCGCTGGGACTGGTCAATGTGGTGAAGACAAAGTTCTGGATGGCGAGCCTGGCCTCGCTGGCGGTGACCATGAGCTTGATTTGGCTTTCGTGTCACATGTTGAGGATGCCATTCGAGCGCACCCTGTTTTTTGCGGCGGCGATTGCGATTATGACGTTTACCCTGAATGGATTGGCGGTCGGGTTGGGGGCGCTTTATCCGAATTTCAAAGAAGACAATCCGAGCAAAATTGTGAGCGGTTTTGGCGGTACGTTTTGTCTGGTGCTCAGTTTTCTTTACATCGTTTCGTCGGTGCTGCTGCTGGCCTATGGCTCACCCTGGGGATGGCGCGGAGTTCCTCTGTATCGTGATGCGCTTGGGAGTTGGCTCGGTTTCGTGCTGTTGTCCCTTGTGCTTGGGCAACTGCCGTTTCAACTGGGCCTGCGCCGGGTGAAAAACTTCGAGATGTGAATCGTTACCAGGCTCACTCCTTTTCGGCCTGCCAGCGGGGCACCAGTTTTTGGGCGATGCCCATGTGATCGAGCACGCGGCCGACGACTGTGTCCACCACGTCCTGGATGGTTTTTGGTCTGGTGTAGAAGATCGGGTTGGCTGGCAGGATCATCGCTCCGGCAAGCAGCAGGAGTTCAAAATTTTTCACGTGAATCAGGCTGAGCGGCATTTCGCGAGGAACGAGGATGAGTTTTCTTCGCTCTTTCAAAACCACATCGGCAGCGCGCAGCAAAACATCTTCGCTCAAGCCGTGGGCAATCCTTCCCAGGGTTCCCATGGAGCAAGGGATCACTACCATGACGTCAGGCGGATTGGAACCGCTCGCGAAGGGCGCGTTCATGCTTTTCAAGTTGTGCATTGCGACGCCGGGAGGTAGCTGCAGCCCTTCGGGTAATTCTTCCGCCACCACCTGGTGGGCGTAATTGCTCATGACGACGTGGATTTCGTGCTCGGCAGGATCGAGGTTATCCAGCAACCGTTGTGCGTAAAGCGCCCCGCTGGCTCCGGTAATGGCGACAACTATTTTCACTGGGGCGAACTATGGCGAGCCGGGGGTGCAGGAGCAAGGATGCTTGGAACTAAAGGGGATGAATAGGGAGGGGGAGAACCCTCTTAATCCTACTCTCCCCGAAAACAGATTAAGAGAAGGAATTAAAACGCCTTTACACCGGTTCCCGCAATTTCAGTTTTGCGACATACGCGCCATCCACATGTTCCACGAAGGGCAGAAGCTCCCGCTCGTTTTGGAGATCGAATTGCGGTTGTTCTGCGATGAATTGGTGGACGAGGTCTTTGTTTTCTTCCGGTTCGAGGCTGCAGGTGCTGTAGATGAGTGTTCCGCCGGGTTTCAAACGAGGCGCGGCCAATCGCAACAATTGAAGCTGCGTTTTGCTGAGACGTTCCAGTTCTTCGGGGCGAATGCGCCAGCGGAGGTCAACGCGCCGTTTCAAAACGCCGGTGTTGGAGCAGGGTGCATCAATAAGAATTCGATCGTAGCGAAGAGTTGGGGCGGCTTCGATTTCCTGCGGGGTGATGGAGGTTTCGATGCAGGTGATGCCGAGCCGGGTATAGTTATCGCGAATTAATTCCAGGCGTTGCGGTTCGATATCTTCTGCCGCGACTTTGCCGCGATTCTGCATGAGCTGGGCCATGAAGGTAGCTTTCCCTCCGGGCGCGGCGCAGAGATCCAGGATGGTTTCGTCCGGGCGGGGATCCAGTTCCTGCACAGCAAGCAAGGTGCTTGGATCCTGCACGTAGAACAAACCCTGTTGAAAACTCTTCAATCTTCCCAGCGGTGGATGCACATCGAGTTGATAGATAAGCCCATCTGGTATCCAATCGAACTTCTTCGCCGTAAATTCCACTCCTTCCTCCTGCCATTGTTGCGCGAGCTTTTCGGCATCGGTTTTCAGTGTGTTCACCCGTGCGAAGGTGTTGGCCGGAATATTGTTCCACTCGAGCAGTTCACGGGTTTTTTGAGGGCCGTATCGTTCTTTCCATCGCTGCACCAGCCATGAAGGTTGGGAAAAGGCGAGGGCTGGATCTTTTATTTTTAGCTCTTCAAGCAGTTTGTCCGTTTCACTTTTTTCCCGCGTGTAACCGCGGAGAATGGCATTAAGAAAACCGGCCTGGGTATTGAAGCCCATGCGTCTGCCGACCTCCACTGTTTCGAAGACGGCAGCGTGGTCCGGGACGCGTCCGAGCCAGAACAATTGATAGAGCCCGAGGCGCAGCAGCACCATTAAACCAGCCTTTTGGGGACGTTCCTTCGTCTTGCGTGAAATGAGCCAATCGAGAGTTCTTTGCCAGCGAACAGTGCCGTAAACCAGCTCCGTGCAGAGGCCTCGATCGACGGGCGACATCGTCGAAACGTTCAGCTCTTCTTCGAGCAAAGTTTCGACATATTCCTTCCCACTTTCCCGGCGCAATAAAACGCGGGCGGCAATTTCTCTTGGTTTTTGGGCACTCACGATTCTAAATAAACGCACTGGTTCTGTAACACGCGAGCAATTAAGGTGAATTTATGAGAGAAGAATTTGAAAAACAGGCGGCCTCCGGAAAAATACAAAATAAACATGTTGAACCCCTTGTCGCCCTCTACGAGAGCGGCTTCTGTTCCCACAAGAGCTGGGGCTTTGGTAGAATCACTGCGGTGGACACTGTGTTCTGCCGTGTTTCAATTGATTTCCCAAGCAAAGCCGGCCACCAGATGGACCTGTCTTTTGCCGCTGAATCATTGAAGCCGATTCCCAAGGATCACATCCTGGCCCGCAAGAGTTCTGATCTCCAAGCGCTGCGGCAGATGGCCGCATTGAACCATCTTGACCTGATCAAGTTGGTTCTGCAGAGCTATGATGGACGTGCCACAGTGGATCAGATTCAACAGTTACTCGTCCCGGACGTCATTCAGGAGGATTGGAAAAAATGGTGGGACACCGCGAAGAAGGAGCTGAAGAAAGACGGCCATTTCCAAATGCCTGGCAAGAAGTCGGAACCGATCATTTACCAGGAACAAGAAATCTCCTTGCAGGAACGTTTGATGGCGGAGTTTCGCGCCGCGAAAGGTTTGAAGAACCGATTGAACGTCGCAAACGAGATCAACAAGAACATTGCCGACCTGACCGATAAAGAGGCAGCGGTGCGGGAGATCGTGCAGGCGTTGAATGCAGAAATCGCCTCGCATCAACGGACGCAGCCGACTGTTGCGTTGGAAGCCATTTTCGTTCGTGACGAATTGCGGGAAGCTACTGGGGTTGTAGCTGGGGATACCGATATTCCTTCGGAGACAGTCTGGAATCAGGAAACGAAGCTCGCGCCTCTCCTCGAAGCGCTTCCCGCCGCGAAATATCGTCGTTCATTGCAATCGTTCAAAGCATCGAACCCGGCCTTGTGGCACGAAGCCCTTCTGAACGTCATCAATAATGTTTCCGCCAAACTCGCAAGCGAAGTGGCGCATGCCTTGATACAGGGCGACAAGTTTCAGCAGCTTAAAGAAGTGATTTCACGGCTCATCGGGCATCACCAGGCGAGCAGCGAACTGCTCCTGTGGCTGGCGCGCGAGCGTTCGGATGAATTCGCCGATATCCTCGGGCCGGAAGTGTTTCGTGCCATGTTGACCGCGATGGAACGCGATCAATTCAACGAGAAGCGCTCGAACAAATTGCGCGACTACATCCTGGATGATCAGAAGCTGATAGTTGAACTGTTGGCATCGGCTGATCTTGAAGTGATTAAGGATGTGACGCGCACCCTGCAGCTTTCTCCATGCTTTGATGACATGGACAAGCGTTCCCTGCTCGCCCGCATTGTGAAAAGTTACCCGGCGGTTCAATCACTGATCAGCGGTGAACAAACGCGTCAGGACACCACCATGCTGGTCTCGTGGGAAAGTCTCGAGCGCCGCAAGAACGAATACACCGAACTGGTGCAGAAAACGATCCCTGCCAACTCAAAAGAAATCGCCATTGCCCGCAGCTATGGTGACTTGCGCGAAAACCACGAGTACAAAGCAGCCAAGGAAATGCAGAAATTTCTCATGCGCCGCAAATCTGAATTGGAACAGGATCTCAGTCGGGCACGCGGCACGGATTTCGCCAATACAAAGACGGATGAAGTGGGCCCCGGCACCAAAGTGTCTGTCACGGATACGAATGCCAACCAGCGCGAGGTCTTCACGATTCTCGGTGCATGGGATTCTATTCCTGAGGATTACGTTGTCAGTTATCTCACCCCGATTGCCCAGGCATTGATGAACAAAAAGGTGGGCGAGGAAGTTGAGTTTGAGATGGACGGGCAGAAGAAGCGTTTTCGTATCGATTCCATCGAAGCCGCGCAGGTTGCCGCGCCTGCGGCATCTGCCGCACCTGAAGTGCCGGCTCCGGCAACTCCTGCGGCGTAAGGCTCAGTCATTTATTTTGGGAATAACGCTGCTTGCCTGTCACAAAGCCAAGCAGCGTTCCCCAAAATCCTGCCAGGAACAGAATCGGATTCGCCAACAACAGCAAAGGTGTTTTTGGATCGCGCACGCGCCACGATTCCATGTTTGTGAACTGAGTCAAAACCAGGAGTGCCAGCCCAATTGCTCCAGCGCATTTCAGCGAAAAGAAGGCTGTGACGACTGCCAGCGGGAGCAATGGGTAAAGATACTTCGAGAGATGATGGGTCCAATGCCCGCTGTAAGGAATCTGTTTCAGTTTCAATCCCCAACGACGGAACAATGCTCCGAACGATTCTGCCAATTGATAATGTTTGGTCAGCATATCGCGAAATCGAAGCGGGCGTTTCTGTGAGTGGTAATGGAATATTTCTGCGTTGCTGACGAAGACTTCTCCTTGTTCGCTCAAGCGTAGAAACAAATCCATATCTTCGCCGGCGAAGCTGAATCGTTCTGTATCGTAGCCGCCGATCTTCAGGAAAACATCTCGCCGGATCAGGTCCAGTTTGCCGCTGATCCCCTGCTGCACACGACCGATCCAGCGGGCCATCATCACCTTGCCCCAGAAATTATATTGTTCCCAATTCTCGCGGGGCAGAGTGACCAGCGGAACAGCCGCCACTCTTTTATTGGTGAGCGAGTTGTAGAGAGTCTCCACAGCCTGCGGATCTTCCGGGACGCAATCCTGTTGCATGTTCAGGAGAAAATCGCCGGTGGCTTGCTGCGCGCCGTAATTATAGTCCCAACTCAACGCGTTACCTTCCGGGTTGCGCACGTACTTCACGCCGGGCGGAGGTGTCAGTGAAGATTTTGGACTGCTATCCACGAGGATGATCTCGTGCGGGTGAATGGTTTGTTTCGCCAGACCATCGAGGAGCCGATCCAAGTCACCCAGGTTTCCGTAAACCGGAATGATGACTGAAATTGTTGGCATGAGCGATGTTGGCATTTGTGTTGGTAAAGGAATCGCGCAGCAATTCCAGCCCGGCAAGCTGAAATGCTATGCTAAGAAAGTATTGCTACAAAACCTGAGACACTCGTCAACTTCCTCCGCGTAATCATCAGCAGGAATAAATCCCACCGCTTCTGCCCGACTAACATCGAAATGCAAAGAAGCGGAAACAGTATCGCCACTGGGGCGATGAATAGTGGGGCGAAACCCAAGCACTTGTTCGCAACGATCAGCAATCAACTCGGTCATGGCTAGAACCGTCATAGACTTGTGACTGCCGATATTAAAGATGCCGTCACCCAACTGTTCGCGTGGCAACTGCAAAAAGTGGGTTATCGCGTTTGTAACATCAGTTGAGGTAATGAAATTCCGTTGCTGCATCCCAGTCGATTTGAGCACCAGCTTGCGAGATGTTACCGCCTGTCGGCAGAGATCGTTCGCCAGCAGCATCCAGCAGTTGACCTGTGCGTGAACTGGTGCGCCGAAACCGTTGGCCAGTCGAATTACTACGCCTGCCATCCCCTTTGTATCGGCCAATACAAGATCCTCTGCTGCTTTGTGTGTGATTCCGTAAATGTGTGCCGGCCGCGGCAACGTTTCTTCCGTCAATGTTCCGACCAGCGGAGACCGGTAAACATGCGCTGTGGATAAATACAGAAACCGCTCAATCCCAGCGCAACGGGCTGCTTCCATAAGCCGCAGGGTTCCGAGAACATTGATTTCAAACGCCTTTATCGGGTCGAGAGCACAATCAGCATCGTTCAATGCGGCAAGATGAACGATTTGTTTGATACCAGCACAGGCATTTTTAAGAGACTCTACAGAGGCAAAATCCGTTTTGACCGGCTCTGCCCCAGCGAGTTGTTCTGGAACAGGCTGTTCGGAATGGCGGGTTCCTAATCGGACCTTGGTACCTGCTTTGAGCATTGCACAAGCCAGTCGGCTTCCGATGTAACCCATACCCCCGGTTATCAACACCGGGTTGCTCATCGATGCTTCAACTCCCAGTCATACGGAATGGTGGGATCATTCGGATCCCGACGTTGGATTTCATTTGCATCATGCGGAATGTCAGAGCAGTTGGCGACCATGGCGGGAACGACACCGACGCCTTTGAAACCATTCCAAACCATCGGTGGGATAGTAACAAGTTGATAATTATCCGGGCCAAGGAAAATTTCCTGGACTTGCCCCCGTGTAGAACTATCGGGACGCTCATCATAAAGGACCAATTTTATGTTCCCCAAAGGCACAGCATAATTGAGCGTCATCTCGAGATGGATGTGCCAGGCCTTTACTACTCCAGGATTGACCCACGAAAAATAGACCTCTCCAAATCGGGAAAAACCAACGGAATCGCACCGCAGCATGTGCATGATTTTTCCGCGCTCATCGACAATTTGCCGCAAAGGTCGGATTTGAACTCCATTTATCATAAAGTCAGGGTTGAAGGAACTGCTGAATTTGGCGGCGGCTTATTTCGATAGCGGGTTTGTTTTCGAAAAAATCTTTATACCAGGCGGTTGTTTCTGCGATAGCGCGTTCGAAGGTCCAGTGCGGATGCCAGCCGAGTTGCAGATGAGCTTTGTCACAGTTGAGATGCAGCAGGCCTGCTTCTTTGGGTGCTGTCGCGTCCGGGGTTACCTCTATATTTCCCGAACCCCACAATCGGACAATCTGCTCGGCAACTTTGATTACCGGATGGGAAGCATCAGAGCCCGGGCCGAAGTTCCACGAACACGAAAAACGCTTGGGCTCCTGCAACAACCGTGCGGCGAGAAAGATGTAGCCTGCAAGTGGATCCAGCACATGTTGCCATGGCCGGGTCGCTTGTGGATTGCGGAGCGTGATAGGTTGCCCGGCTGATAATGCCTTGATGCAATCGGGTATTATTCGGTTTTCTGACCAATCTCCACCACCGATCACGTTGCCAGCCCGAACACTGGCAGCGCCAAAATTTTCCCGTGAGTGAAAGAAAGATTGCAGGTAGGACGAGAAAACCAATTCCGCTGCGGCTTTGGATGCGCTGTAAGGATCGTATCCTCCCAATTCGTCCGACTCACGGTAGCCCCAGATCCATTCCTTATTGCGATAACACTTGTCCGACGTCACATAAACGAGCGCCCGCACGGACGGTGTTTTTCGAATAGCTTCCAATAGATTGACTGACCCACCTACGTTGGTGTCGAACGTTAACTTGGGTTCAGAATAACTCCGCCGCACCAGTGGCTGTGCAGCCAGATGGAAGACCACTTCAGGTTCGAAGCTGTTTAACGCGCTGTGCAAAGTAGCGGCATCGCGAATATCTCCACGAGTATCACGCATTACTTCATGCAGGCCCAACAGATTGAAGTGGTCGTTGGCTTGGAGGGGATCCAGGGCAAACCCAGCGACCTCCGCCCCAAGTTCCCGCAACCAGAGGGTCAGCCATGAGCCTTTAAAACCGGTATGACCGGTGACAAACACCTTTTTGCCGTGCAATGTTTCAATTATTTCCAGGAAATCCATGGAGCATTCCCTTCTTTAATCATTGAATTGAGCAGGGAGTAATCCCTGTAGGTGTCCATCGGATGCCAAAAGCCTTCGTGCGAAAACATCACCATTTCCCGATTTTCGGCCAGCTTCCTCATCGGTTCCACCTCCAACATCTGGTTGGCTTTAGGATCCAAATAGGAAAAAACTTCCTTCCGACAAACGAAAAAGCCGCCGGAAATAGTGCCTCCGCTCGCCTGGGGTTTCTCGTTGAATTCCGTGACACACCCATTCGCGTCGCTGACCAATTCGCCAAACCGGCCAGGCGGTCTGACGCCGGTAACGGTCATTGCCTTTTTATGATTAAGATGAAACTCGACAAGAGCATTTATGTCTACATTCCCGACGCCATCCCCGTAAGTTAAAAGGAAGTTTTCATCCTCTGCCAGATAGGGTTGCACCATTCGCAAACGTGTAGCGGTTAAGGACTCCAGCCCGGTATCCGCGAGTGTCACGGTCCAATCCAGCTCTGTGTGTTGGTTGTGATAACTGATTGCCCGGTTCTTGCCCAGGGCAAGGGTGAAATCCTGACGCTGGGTATCATAATTCAAAAAGAACTCTTTGATGATCTGCCCTTTATAACCGAGGCACAGGATAAATTCTTTATGCCCGAATTTGGCATAATGTTTCATAATATGCCATAGGATCGGTTGGTTTCCCAAGGGAATCATCGGTTTGGGCAGGTCATCAGCCACATCCCGGATACGTGTGCCATAGCCACCACAGAAAATTACAACTTTCATTCGTTATTTGAACCTCATTTCAACAAGTCGCGGCTCGTTAGGACAGTTTTTATTCAAAATGGAATTCTTTCAAAGCCTTTTCCAACGCCGATATATCCACAAGCAGATCTTTCTCCGGAGCGTGAGGATCACGCCCTTCCTTCGGTTGCTGCCCAACTCCGGTCATGTAGCGATAGCTCAAACCCGCCGCATCAGACAATGCCCAGAAGCAGCCATTCACATAATCTGGTGAGAAAATCTCCAGAACGGGTGTGCCGGGCCGACAGAACGCCAAATGGGTAAGTCCGGCCCCATGCGCCGAGACGACAGCTTCGGCTGAAGAAAACAAATTCACTTTCTGCCGAAAGGAGAGATCTTCGCAGTGAACATTCTGGAATCCGAACCTTTCCAATAGTTCAACTACTTCCGGCTCATTTAAGACGTGACGGTAACCCGCTTTATTGCGGGCTATATAAATCCGGGATTTTGTGCTGGTCTTCGACCGTATTGACGAAAACGCCTGCTGCAGAAATTCCACCATCCAAGGCTGAAATCCGTCCGGCGCGCAAACATACGAAGGCACCAGCAAAGTTTCGCATTGCAGATGATCGCCCGCATTCAGGTACACGCGCTTATTCTTCGGGATGCCCAACAAGTCGAGCATCTCCGATTTCCAGTCGTTCCTGGGGCCATTGAGGATCAGCCCATCCAGGCTGCGCCAATCAATGCGGGCCTGTTCCAGCAATGCCAGTCTCGGAATCAGTTCCAGAACCCAATGTGCGTAGTTCCATCCCGAGAGCCGGGCCAGGCTCGCATAAGTGCCCTTCAATTGTTTTATCTCCGGCAGTTTGGGCCGCCAAAAGAGCGGGTGCTGCCGTGGCTTTAAAAACCAGTCCGGAGATAGATCCGCTAGTAAGACATCGTCGGCTGTTATCACCGCTCCCGATGGCCCAACCACCCGGCCTTGCGGTAAGGTGACCACAAACCTTGCAGGGTTGCTAATTCGCAAGCCGTGTTGCATGCGCCAGTCCGACGCGGACTGAATCGGACAAGCCATCGAACGCTCGACAACATTGGCCGGGCTCAATTCCTGATATTGATGCGCATTCGCCACCGTTTCCCCTGCCCAATCGCCGGTATGTAAAAGGACTCGCTGCGGAGGCAATGGCGCGAAACCTAATATCTTGCCAAACCGTCGCGGCAATCCAGCGAATGCTGGATGCAGTAAACGTTGGCAAACCGGGATGGCGGTACGCCGGGCCAGGACTCTTAAAAAGCGGTTTTGCACAAGAAAGGTTTAGCCTTTTAACCAATTTGTTCTGCTGGGATATCAGCACGGATACAACGTTTGGTAGCGGTAGCATGGCCTTTCCTCAGATGTCCTGCAAACAAATGCTTACCTGCCGCGAAATCAGATTCGCGGTTAGAATCCTTCAATAGCCGACAGTTCTGGAGTATTGCAACTGCCAAGCTTGCAGTATAAGCGTTCAACCCCTCGCCTTAAGAAAAAAGTCGGTAACTTCTCATCGAGCAATTAGTCCCGCCTGAATAGCATTAGGCCGACTTGGTTGGTGCTCATGAAAAATCCTCCCCCACAGTTCTGTTCCTGCAGCAGGGCACCGTTAAATGTTCTTTTATGATTCAGATTGTCGGGATGTGAAAATGAACCTTTGAACAAACCTGATTTCGAGTTAAACGACACTAGTGCAGAATCGGCATTTGTGCTGCTGGCGTTTGTAGAGCATAGGACTTGGTATGCACTTAAATCACCATGCTCAAAAAAGAAGGTGCCACTCTCCAAATCAGGGGCTCCGATCATCCGGGTCACCAGAGGTGTGTAAACCGAACCCAACACGTCAGTCTGGTTAGTAAATGGGACATTATAATACTTACTTGCCGGAGTGACTGCTGTTTTGATCCAACTGACAGATCCAGCGGGAGCATTGTTTGTTGTGAAATTGCTGTTTGTAAATGTCAGCCAACCAAGTGTTGAGCCGTTGAAATTGATGGCATTCCTATTCTCAACCTGTGGATACAGTCGAGAGAAAAAGGGCGTATGGCGATTTTTGGAAATTCGAACACTTTGCCTTACAGGAGATGCATCTGCTAACCTTCCAGATAACTTTACTCTGCCGTCATTGCTGATAGAAATGGTCGCATACCCGTAACCAGGAGGGCCGTCCTGTGCCTCCGTCGCCCCCGGCAACAGCATGGTGTAGCGTCCGGAGAGATTCGTGGCGAAGTTTTTCGGATGGACGGCGCGATCTGCTATCAACGTGGCTGTCCATTCACCGTCGCTCACCGTGCCCAGAATCTGATCGGTTGCGCAGTTAAGACTCAAAGCCAACGTTAAGTTTGGTTTCCCAGATTTCTTCCGGGAAACGGAGAAACTTGCCGTTCCATCCGTTTCGAATCTGCTAGTGAAGGGGAGAGCGTCGCCATCCAGAGACAGTTTTCCGGTGAAGCGAGCGTTTTTGTTTAAAACCATCGAAACAAATCCAGAGCTGTGGTGACGCACTTCGTCCGATTCATGGAACAGTCCGTTATACCGACCGGCAGCTTGCACAATGCAGGGCGTTCCTGCGCCATCTCCAAAAGATTCAAATGCAGGAGGCGTTCCATTGCCGTAGAGAGTTGAGATTTCTGCAGAGCTTAAACTGCGACCCCAGTAACCAACTTCATCAATCGAACCATTCCATGGCCAGCCGTTCTTTTCCATTCCCACCCAGAAGTCCCAGCCGCCATTTTGCACACTATTTGTAAACGTCACATTTTCTTCAAACTGCCCATCAACATAGAGTTCGATGCTGTTGCCGTTGCGTTGAAGGAGCAAATGTCGCCAGACATTCGTCGGCATTACATATGCAAACTGATGATTCAACAAAAGCGAGTGATTCGCCGTGCCGCTCATCATTAACAGGTGCAACCGATGCGGTCCTGTGTAGTTGTCCACGTAGAAATGGATCTCGCCCCATTTATTGAAAATATGGTCGGCGTCATACCTCATCGCCTGATGGTTCACCCAACTCGAGACTGCCCAATCACCCGAGAACGTTAGCGGAACTCTCGCATCGGTGTTTGCCACATATAATCCCTGGTCTCCCTGGAAGGCATTGAACAATGCCGCTCCATTCAATTTCCCATCCGGGTTGAGCTGGACGCCGTTATGTGGGGTCAAATGAAACTGATTTGTTGTAGAATCGAAGCGGGTACTATTCGTCTCATCCAGCTTCCAGTAAGCTTTCAATCCTTCCGTGAGTGGAACGTCGTTTAGAGGAGAAACGGGCGTTTGACCTTGCGCAAACGGGAAAGTTAAGAGTCCGAAAATCCCGACGATCAGAGTTGTTTTCATGTGATTCCCTTGTTGAGCAATCCTGTTGTGGCGAAAAGAGAAAAGCCAGCAATAAATCAGCTATGAAACGCATGCACAAGATTCCGCCAGTCTTGGAGTAGACCGCCACGCGGTCAGTAACTCTATAGTTCTGGCAGGTAGTCCTCTACCTGTCGTTGACCGCGTGGCGGTCTCGTCCAAGACCTGACGGAAATTCCTCATCCACTTTTAATCACACCGCAGCAGCCGATGAAGCTGGCGAGTTCCTGGGTGAAAGTCCCAGCCGTCGAATTGGTCGGTTCACGACGGAACGA
>JACDHS010000178.1 GCA_013820875.1 Verrucomicrobiota bacterium
GCTTCGAAAACTGAACGGGTGATGAAAACCGGAAATTTGATTCCGGCTTCCTGTGCGGTCTTCGTGACTTCGATCTGCATTCCGTCGGCAACTGCTTGCGCACGGGTGTAGGTGTGAACGGTGTCGAATAGGGCTAGGATTTCAGGATCGAGCCCGTGAGGTTTTGTGTTTTGGTTTTTCATAAAAGTAGAAGTCAGGGCGGAGACTGGCTCCGCCCCATGTGGTTTGTTATGCCGCTCGCATGTCGGCTGGGAATTTCGAGCCGTAGCGCTCGCGTGGGTCGTATGAAGCGGGAGTCTGCATCGGCTGGCCGCAGGGGTGCTGCCATGCCTGGCGCTTGTTGTTCCAATGGAAACCAAGCTGGGAGAGAACGGCGGTGACTGTCCTCGGCTGCTTCTCACCGAACTGGATCCAGACCCAATTGCCAACTACTTCGGCCAACTCAAAGAAACGCGGTGCTTCCTGCTGGAGAAGTGAGAGAACCTTATCGGTCGGAAGAGTCCTGTTTTGCCGACGGAGGTCGTAATCTAAACGCGGGAGCTTGTCGCCGGATGCCTTGTCTGAAGAGAGCTGTTCGGATCGGCTCTGGAGCTCTGAGTCGGAGTCCGACTTCCCTATATTAACTTGTTTGTTCTGAATGGATGTTTGCTTTGTTTTCATGGTCTTTTTTTTGAACTGAGCTGTTCGTCTTCGGTCTATCGCCCTTCACCGAATCAGTGCGCGCATGAGGGCGGCTGGTGGGAGTAGTCTTCAGAGGGCACCGCCATGAATTTGCCCCCTCATGGGAAAGCGCACCGGTAAGGGCGATAGATCGAAGAACGAACCCGGCGAGGTTCAAATGACCTGAAAACATGCAACGATCCTTGAAGAACAAAGCGTCGCGAAGCGGTTCCCTTTTTCCCCAAGCGCTGGCATGGCGGAGCCTTGCCCGTAATGAACGGAGTGAATGATCTTCCCCCTGTTTTCGTGCGAACCGCCTGACTGTTTATTGCGAAGTGAAAGTGGGTGGCGTGAAGGATGCAATTGAACGACTGGCGCGCGCACTGCCCAGACGAGGCGGGGTCTGGATCAGCAGTGAGCGTGACAGTCGTTCAACCGAGATTGGACACAAGACGCTGTTATCTTTAGTAAACCGGGCCGCCGGATGGTTTGGTAGGGAGTGGCGGGAGGCGGCGGGGACCCAAGTGCCGAGGGGCTCCCGCGGAGCGGGATACGGCATTGGGGCGGTACTACAGATAACAGCTCTTGTGTCTGATCCGGGATAGCAAACCCGACGCCCAGCCTCGCAGCGCCAGCGAGAAGCGTAGCGTCGGGTGGTCCTTCACGCCACCCACTGAACGGAGCACATCGACCACTCGCGGTTCGCTACACCGGGGCGCGGGGTCGCGCTGCTCTGACGGGTGTGGAGAATGCACAAACTCGGCCCGGTCTTCTTCCGAGTTTGGGTTTTCTCCACACTGGTCAGACTGATTTCGGGGCGAGAGCAAATGTTGCTGGATTCCTGAAGGCACAGGCTCGCAGCGTCTGACTAGAAATCGATCCATCGCGAGAACCGTAGCCGAAGGGAATCCAGCAACTTTTGCCGAGAGGGAATTCAAATGGGACGCGGGGCCGCGCTCCTTCTGACTTCTGGCGGTTGCATGGAGCGAGGAGCCGTCGCTGAAAGGGAACGGGGGTGAAGCGGTTAGGCTCCTCGTGGAGTGCTGCCGCCAGATGTCAGACTGGAATTGGGCGCGAAAGCAAGTGTCGCCGGATCTGTGAAGGCACAGGCTCGGAGCGTCTGACTAGAAATCGACTCATCGCGAGAACCGTAGCCGGAACAGATCCAAGACTCTTGCCGAGCGGGGGTAGCGGCACGTCTCAGATTTTTTGTGATCGGAGCGCAATGGAACGTAGCGAAACGGAGCCTGCGAAGTGCAGTCGGAGTGCAATGTAGCGCAGGAGCAAAAAGATCTGAGTCGTGCTTTCGGGAAGGTTCCAAGTGTCGCGGTGGAGCGGTGCCGCTCTCCGCTTTTGGGAGAGCTACTAGGCACGGTGGAGCGAAGTCTGACGGAGCGACAACGAGCTCCAGCGTGACTCTTGGAAGAGGGGGAGTGTTTTTCCTTCAGGTTCGTGGGGGGCGCGCTGTCCTCCCTTCCCAGGCACCTGAGCGGAATCAACCCGCAGGGTTGTGCAGCGATGGTGCGAAGATAGCCGGGACATGGGCCCGGCTTGAACGGTCCACTTTGCAACTGCCGTCGGAACGTCGGCAGCACTACCGTGGGGAGCGCGAAGCGCGATCAGACGAGCCGCCCTGCGGCGAGTTTGTCTTATGCTGACACTCGCGCGCGCCATGCACGTGGGCAAACCAGCACGGGTGAATTGGAATGGGGACATCCGGACTGGTGTGACGTCCACCGCGCGCGCGAGTGTAGCCCAAGCAGCGGGCGACCGCGACATCCGAACTGCAATGGCCCGCTGCGGTGCGAGCGTAGCGAAGCATGGGCGACAGCATCCGCGCGTGCGCCTGGGACATTCGGACTGAAATTGCGGTCATTCGATTTGCGCGCCTGGATTGGTCTGCGATTAGCAGACATAGCGATACTCCGCGTAAGCGCTGATTTATTTGATCGGGTAAACTAGCGCGTCGACAACATCGGTCGTTTTTTGAAGCAAAACAGCGTCAATCATTTTTCTGTAGAATTTTTGGCGGAGGGTGGCGGAAGGTGGCGAGAGCAAGGTGTGCGTTGGCGGAGGGTGGTTTTTGGCACAACAGGTAGTTCGAAAAACACGTGCTAGCGTGCGCACGTGCCAGTCGATTCAAGACATGCAAGTTACGAAGAGAGTCTCCCAGCGTGGATGCGTGCTCGTGATGTGCTTGCCGGGGAAGATGCCGTAAAGGCTGGTGGCGTTCGCTATCTTCCGCGACTGGATTGCCAGACCGATGATGAGTATGCCGCTTACAAAGAGCGTGCTTCCTTCTTCAATGCCACCGCTCGCACGGCGGATGGTTTCGTTGGTCTGATTTTTCGTCGGGAACCGACTTTTAAAATCCCCGAGAAAACTACCGGGGTTGGTCGTGCTTTGGCTGCTTTCCTCGAAGATGCCAACATGCTGGGGAACTCGCTGCATTCGTATGCAAAGGATGTTGTTCGTGAGGTGATGACGGTTGGTCGGGCCGGTTCTTTGGTGGACTGGGAAGATGAAATGGAACACCGCGCGTACGCGGTTCTTTACCAGGCGGAGCAAATAATCAATTGGCAGACCCAGCGTGTGAATGGTCGGAATGTTCTGACTCTGGTTGTCCTTCGTGAAGTGGTAGCCGGTGTTTCTGGTGATGGCTTTAAAGTTGACGACCATGAACAGCTTCGGGTGCTTCGTTTGGTGAAGAACTCCAATGATGCTTCTGATTGGATTTACCATGTTGAAATCTGGCGTCCGAAACAGAATAGGACGAAGAAGACTAATAGGACTGAATGGGAACGGGTGGAAACTCGGATGCCGCTTCGGTTGGGAAAACCGTTGTCGTTGATTCCTTTTGTTTTTCATGGGTCACGGAATTGCCAGGAGTGCATTGATAAGTTGCCGTTGGCGGACATCATCGCCGTTAACCTTGATCACTATCGCCTCAACGCAGACTACAAACATGGTCTGCACTTTACAGCATTGCCCACCGCGTGGGTGAGCGGGTTTGATAAAGCTTCTGAACTTCGCATCGGATCCAGCACTGCATGGGTGGCTGAAACACCGGGGGCGACTGCCGGCTTCCTGGAATTTACGGGACAGGGCCTGACTACGTTTGAGCGGGCGATGGATCGTGATGAGCGGCTCATGGCTGTCCTCGGCTCTCGCATGTTGGAACCACAGAAGCGCGCGGTGGAAACTGCTGATGCTATCGAGCTCCGGCAGAGTGGTGAGAACAGCGTGCTTTCGGGTGTGTCTCTTAGTGTGAGTGACTCCATCACACAGATTCTTCGCTGGGTTTATTGGTGGAACTCCACAGAGGAACTCACGGTTGCGCTGGGTGATGAGCGCATCATGGCTCAGCTCAACCTTGATTTCACGACTCGTGGAATGAGTAGCACTGAACTCACTGCCGTCGTTTCCGCCTGGCAGGCCGGCGCAATAAGTCGGGAGAGCATGTTTGAACTTTTGCGTCGTGGTGAGGTATTGCCGGCTGGGCGCACGAATGAAGAGGAAGCGAAGCTCGTTGGGAATAAGCACAGAGTCACGGAGAGCGCAGAAAAAACGAAGTAGAAAGAAACTTATGGCATTGAAATTTAAATTCACAACACGGGAGGAGATCCCGGCTGAACAACAATCGTTATACATCGAGCGCGATGGCACCTGGGTTCTGGATGCCGAAGGTGTCGTTGAAAAATCGAAGCTGGATGAAATTCGGAACAATCAAACGGCACTCATCAAAGAACGTGATGAAATAAAGAAGCGCTTCGAAGGGATCGATCCGGATGAAGTGCGTCGTCTCGCTGAAGAGAAAGAGAAACTCGAACTTCAGGCGAAAGGTCACAAGCCGGAAGAAATCGAGAAGGTTGTGGAAGGTCGGCTGAAGAATGCCAAATCCGAGTGGGACAAACAGTTCACCGCCGTGACGGCGGAGCGTGATGCGTTGAATGCACGACTAACCGCGATTCAAATTGATCAGGGGGTTACGACGGTTGCGACCAAGCGAGGCCTGCGTCCCACTGCTATTCCCGACATCAGCGCGCGTGCGCGGAATGTCTTTCGCCTGGTGAATGGTGTTCCCACTGCGTTTGAGGCGGATGGGAAAACGGTTCGCTACGGCAAGGATGGAATCACGCCGATGACGATCGACGAATGGATTGATTCGCAGGTGGCTGAGGCACCGCATTTGTTTGAATCCAATGCCGGTGGTGGAAGTGGATCCTCAGCGGCGGCGCCAGGCGGTGCAATACGACAAGGGATGAAGAATCCATTCAAGCGGGAGACGTGGAATCTCACCGAACAGATGAAGTTGCAGAAGAGTGATCCGGGTTTGGCAGCACGGTTGAAAGCCGCAGCCAATTAAGCAACTCCGCAGAACGGAGAGAAACAACAATAACACCCAACAGGAGAAATAGAGATTATGGCAAAGACAGCAGTAGCAGACATCATCATCCCGACAGAGTTTGAGCGGTACGCCATTGAGAGGACCGCAGAACGTTCACGGTTCGCACAGTCCGGCATCATCGAGAATGCACCGGAATTCGACGAACTGGCAGCAGGAGGCGGACGCGAAGTGCAGATGCCGTTCTGGAAAGACCTGGTCGCAGGTCGTCAGATCCTGAGCGACAACGGTGCGCTTACGGTCAACAAGATCACCTCTGGTGCAGACATTGCACGTATTCAGAACGATGCCCAGGTGTGGGGTGTAAATCATCTCGCCAAGGTCATCTCTGGTGATGATCCGATGCAGGCGATTGTTGACCTGGTTGCCGACTACTGGGCGCGAACCGATGAAGGTATCATCATTGCGTCTTTGAAGGGGGTGTTTGCGTCCGGTTCCATGGCGGGCAACCTCCTTGGTATCCATTCTGAAATTGTTACCGGGCAGAGTGCAGCCACCCGGCTGAATGGCGCAACGTTCGTGGATGCTTGTACGAAGTTGGGTGATGCAGCTGATCGCCTCACCTCTGTCGCTATGCACTCAGCCACTGAAGCGGCACTTCGCAAACTGGACCTGATCGACTTCATTCCCGATTCCGAAGGCAAAGCCATGCTGCGTGTCTTCCAGGGTCGTCGCGTCATTGTGGATGATTCCCTTCCTGTTCGTAACGGCACAACGGATGGGCAGGTTTATACCACCTACCTTTTCGGGAGTGGCGCATTTGGTAAAGGCGTGGCGCCGCTGGATGGTGCTGCATTACAGGGCGGCTTTGGTACTGAAGGGGTTGAGATCGCACGTGTGGCGTTGGAGAGCGACACGGTGTTGATCAATCGCCGGCGTTACATCCTGCATCCACGTGGTGTGAAGTTCGTTTCTGCTGCTGTGGCTGGAGATTCGCCGACCAATGTCGAACTGGAGAACGGCGCGAATTGGACTCGTGTGTTTGAGAACAAGAACGTGCGACTGGTCGCGATCACCCACAACAACTAAGTAGCGTATGGGTAAAATCATTCCACGCAGTGCCTGCAGTTTTGTCCCGTCGGATGGTCTGAGCGCGGGCCTCAATTACGGGCCGCAGGCGCTTAACAATGAACCATGGCAATCCATCAACCTCGGGGTGGGTGGTGCGCCATGCGCGGTTCAACTGGCGGAGCCTGGGACTTACCTGGTGCATGGGCGCATTCATTTCGGCGGCAACTTTCAGGCGGGTGACATGGTGTATTTCGGGCTATTTGACGCTGAGCAGGAACTGGAACTCGGTGATACAGGCGGAATCAAGGTTCCTTTGGCAGATTGGGAATGGGAACAGGAATTCACGCGCATTCATACGACCACCACCGGTCCCAGGACGATCTATCTCTACGCCACAAACAACTCGGCCAATCGAGGTGGTGTGATTGGCATTCGGACCCGCATCCAGTGGGTGCGACTGAAATAAAGAATTCTATGCTTTACCCAATCATACGAAGAGTGCGCCGGCCGTTACTGCCGCCCGATGAGCTGCCGAAGCCGATTGTGCCAGTGGTAGCAACTCCAGCAAAAGCGGATGAATCATCCGACGTTGTGCCGGTGGTGCCCGACGCACCGGTGACTGAACCGAAGCTTGCACAGGACGTTCAAGAGGAGTCCGCAGTCGTGGAGACTGTTCCCCCTGGCGAACTTGCTTTGGATGTTGTCCCGGTGCCTGCCGAGCCGATTACCGAAACACCCAATAAATCAACTCCGACGAGAAATGCCCGCAAAACGAAAACAGAAAAAGAATAAGTGCCGTGTGTTGATCATCGGTCGGCGGCGGCGAACGGTTCCAGCGACTGTGCCACCGTCGCCATTTATTTTGGCGCTTCAGGCAACCGCTACCTACTTGCATTTGTCCTGGGCTGATCTCGCGCAAAATGAGGAGGGGTTTCGAATTTATCGCAAAGCCTATGATGATCCGTTTGAAGTGGTCGCAGAGGTCCTCGCCGATCAAACCGAGTTCTACGACGGAAATGTCGAGATGGGCATCATCTACACCTATTACCTGGTGGCGTTCACTTCGGCGGGCGAATCGGCTCCATCCAATGAAGTCAGCGGTGAGCTGACGCTCCAAGCATGAAAGTCGTCTTTCATTCACAAGTCGCAGCACCGTCCTTGATTGGTCGTTACCGGTTTGCGGAACAGCGCCTGCGGGAAGCGGGTATCGCGTCGGAGATTCGGACTGGTGTTGATGCGTCTCTTGTTGTTCAGCCTGGCGATGTGCTGGTTAGCCATAACTGGATCCCGGCGAGCGTCAGAGCGCAAAGTGGTGCCCGTTGTTTCGGTGGCGTCGAGCAGACCCGCCCTGAAAATCTCGCGTTGCTGGCATCGCTGGGCTTTCCAGTGATGGAATGGACCACAGTGGAGAATCAGGACGGTGCTTTGGCGCTGTTTTCAACGTGGGGAGTGGATCGATTGATTTTGAAGCGGTCTTTCACCGGCGGTGGCCATGGCTTTCATGTGCTGACGTCCAATCAGCCCAGCTACTGCGAATGGGACTACGCCCGTGACGTCCTGTGCAAAGAGGTGAATCCCGATTGCGGGAAGGTGTTCAAGGCGGAGTTGTTCGCGGGAAAGCTCATGCTTGGTTTCGTCCTGAAAAAGGAACCGTTGAAAGATCGGTTGCTGCCCAACGATCCCTGTCCGGATGGTGCGCGGCAATTGTTGACGTATCGCGAGGACAAGGCGCGTCCCGATGATCGGCATCGGGAACTGTGGGAATTCTCCCAGGCAGAGCAAACAGCTTTTGAAAACCTGAGCACTGAGCTAACTGCGCTCGGGTTTGGCTATGTGAGTTTGGATCTGATGCGCAAACCCGATGGGCAATTAGTTGCCATCGAGTTGAACACGGGGAGTGTCACAACGTGGTGGTCTGAAACGTTTCCTTTTGTTCGCGAACGGTTTGCCAGTGCGTTGCTGGACTTGGTGAAAGAACTCTGAGCATGGCGTTATTCCTGGTGAAAGAAGATGGAACCGGAAAACCGGATGCGAACAGTTATGCGGACGCAACGGACGGTGATTCTTATTTCGGAGCACACTTGTATGCGTCGGCATGGAATGCAGCGGCTTTGGAAAACAAGAACGCGGCTCTGATGATGGCGACTCGCTTGATTGATTCGCAGTTTCAGTTTCGCGGAAGGAAAGCGAGTGGAGAACAGGCTTTGCAGTGGCCGCGGGTGAATTGTCCAGATCCGGATGGCAGCTGGGTGGCGGCTGATGCGGTGCCGAAAGGTGTCTTTGAGGCTACCTGCGAAATGGCACGTGAGCTTTTGATTTTGGATCGGACGGCGGCACCTCCCGGCGAGGGTTTGAAATATGAAAACGTTGGGCCGGATCAGCGTGGTTACAGCAAAGCGGATGTGCGACCGATTCTTTCCCATGTCGCCCATGCGATGCTCGCGAAGTATGGCGTGTTAGTGAAAAGCAAAAGCGGCTCCGTGCCGCTCGTAAGAACATGAATGAACCTATTTTCCAAAATAACGGAACGCGGCAGATCCGGTTCAATCCGGAGGTCACGCTCGGAAACCTTTTGCAGCTTATCTCGATGGGCGCGGCGCTGATTACAGTTTGGACCAGCATGGATAAGCGGCTGTCTGCTGTGGAACTGCGTGAGGGTTACGCGATCGAGGAACGGCGCGATTTAAAAAAGAGTATGGAAGCGTTGACCGAGAACCAGGTGTTGCTCACGCGCACAGTGGATCGGATCAGCATTTTGATGGAACAACAGAAAGGAGAAACGAAGTGAAGAGTTTTATGTTTAGCGTGTTAGTCGTTGGCCTGTTGGCAGGTTGCGCTGGTCCGAAGCCGTTGAAAGGTGGCAAGGCGAGCACTGTCAGCAAGCCTGCAGGTGGAATTGAGCAGACTGTTTTGCAGAGCGACAACCCGGCGCAAGTTTCGCGGCAGGATCAGGAGACGGTGAAGACTCGGAGCTACACTTTGCCGGCGGGCTCCAGGATCGAGGAGACGCGCGTCATCGAGAGTGGAGCCGGCGTGCCAGTTACAAACGTCCAAGCTGTAGTGGTGAGTGCACCAATGCCGGTGGTGGAACGTGAAGAGACTCGCGCCAAAACCGAACTCGGAGCGGCTCAGAAGGATACGGCTCGGGAGATCGGAGCGAAGCTTTCCAGCTTGAAAGGAATTGTTTGGGTTGGCGTTGTGCTGTTCCTGTTTGGGTTGGCTTCGCTGTTTTATCCGCCGCTCCGCCTGATCGTCGGCAGTGTCACCACCAGTGCCGCCATTCTTCTCGGGGGGCTCGCGTTGATGGTGCTGCCAACGCTCATCGTCGGGAACGAACTTCTGATTCTTGGCTGTGTCGTGCTCGCGGTCGGTGGATGGTTTATTGCGCATCGTTACGGCAAGATGCGCGGTTTTGTGGATGCGAATAAAAATGGAATTGATGACCGGTTGGAAAATTTGAAAGCGGAGGTGAAGTGATGAAAGATGAGCAACATCGTTTTCTGATGGTGCTGGGACAGCTTCCCGCGCGTCTCACAGTCGAACAAGCGGCCTGGGTGCTGAATTGCCAAGCGCATGACGTTCCCATCCTGGTCTCGGCTCGGCTCCTGAAACCGTTGGGCAACCCTCCGCAGAATGGAATCAAGTTCTTCTCGTCGTTGGAGATCCTGGAACTGATGAAGGACCGTTCATGGCTGGCAAAGGTGACCAACACCATCAGTCAGCATTGGCAAAAAAAGAACGGCCGTAAGAAAAGCCATTCGCGTAATGGTTCGCCGGCCGTTCCTCCCGCGATGGTGCAAATGCCTGAAACGGTCAATTCAGCCGCTGCGTAAAGTTTGCGTCGAAATAGAAAAAGCCGCGTTCGTAACTGAACGCGGCTTTTGCTTTGTGCTCTATTGATTCACCGCCATTGGCAGTTGAACAATTTTGCTCTCGAACTCCTGCAGGCTTGGTAGTTTCACCTTGGCGTTCTTTGCGTAGGCACGGTGAACCGCTTCGCTGTGGTGGCCAAGCGCCTGCATTGCATATTGCTCGGGATAGCCAGACTGGCGAGCTCGCTCCGCCCAGGCGTAGCGATAGCAGTGCAGAGAAATCCCAGTGATTTGGACGGCTTTGAGCTTCTGGACGAACCATGCCGCCCGGTCACTGGCGGTTAATTTCGAAAGTCGAGGGAACAGCGGGCCGGATTTGGGCAACCCTTCCAGCGCGGCGAGTGCATCACTGCCTAAAGTCAGATGCACCAAGGTGCCTGTCTTCTTTCGACGGAAGGTTATCGTGTGGTCGTCCCAATCGATGTCTTCCCCCTTCAAGGCGGCAACATCGCTTTGCGCTCCACCGATGTGCCACAGCATTTGATAGTATGCCTTCAGCTCGGCGTTGCATTCGTTCGCCACGATCTTTTCATGTTCCTCTAGAGTGATGGCCCGTTTCTTTTTGAAAACGATTGGGGGCCAATGGAGCTTCGGCAACACGGGCCATGGCAGCCAGTGCATTCCGATCGCAAAATGATGTGTCCGACGGAGGTAAAAATTCGTGGCAACAGTGCCCGCCTGCAGCACCGCAAGAAAATGGTCGGAGGTTGTTTCAACAACTTTCCGGTCGCGGATCAGATGGAACGCTTTGTCTTTCGCGGCGCACTTCCAACGTTCCTGGGTGGATCCCGTCTTGGTAGAGATAATTTTGTCGAATACTTCTTTCCAGGTGCGAGTCGCCATTGTCGGGTCGCTGTGTTGCAAATAGACCTGCGCGATCTGCAGATTCATTCCGACATGCCGCACGGCCTCGTTCTTGTTATCTAAGAGCCTGTCTGAAAAGTCGGTTAAAGTGAGGAATCAAGCGAGGCGGCGGATTTGGATTCGTATCATGGCGATATAGATCCAAGCTTGGGCGCTGGTTGCTGTTGTTTCGTAATCGCGCACGAGGCG
>JACDHS010000179.1 GCA_013820875.1 Verrucomicrobiota bacterium
TGGAGGACCTCCATCGCGCCTTTTTTTAACCCACTCCATGCTGGAACTCCCTCCAGCGAAATGACTTACGACTTTTTGACTCGGATTTCACCCTTTTTCCACGTTAGCCGGAACGATTCAGTTGAAAATGCACCGGAACGCCGGATTCATCCGGCAGGAACGTGAATCTGTTCCGAAAGCGGCAGTTGTTCTGGGCATCGTTTTGGGGTTCGGGAGTCTGCTGCCGCATAAATGCGGCGTTCCGTGCATCCGCACTGGTGTGAAACTCGTGTTTCAACACGCATTCAACTGAATCGTTCCGCCGCTGGTTGGAACGGCGAACTGATGTTTTGCTCTCGCTAAATGGCAGTGGGGCAGCCGATGGCCTGGGCTGAGGAATGGGTGGCCCGTTGGGCCTTAGCTGCACCCCACTTCACCCGTCTAAAATCACACCCGTGACCAAATCATCCCTCTAAAAGGAAGTGACAAGCGGTTTCCAGGGGATTATTCCTTAGTGCTTAATGGAAACCGCTTCGACCAAATCGACTGCCGCTCCCCAGGCTGCCGAAACCAAACGAAACCCATGGCTCTGGATTCCGAGTCTCTATTTTGCGCAAGGTCTTCCTTACGTCGCAGTCAACATCATCTCGATCATCCTTTATAAAAAGCTTGGTCTTTCGAACACCGAAATTGCGCTCTACACCAGTTGGCTGAACCTGCCGTGGGTCATCAAACCGTTTTGGAGTCCGATCGTTGAGATATTCAAGACCAAGCGGTACTGGATCGTAATCATGCAGTTTATCGTGGGGCTGGGTCTGGCGGGGGTTGCCTTAACCATTCCGGCGGACAATTTCGTTAAATACACTCTCGCGTTTTTCTGGTTGCTTGCGTTCAGTTCGGCAACGCACGACATCGCCGCAGACGGTTTCTACATGCTGGGATTGTCGAAACATCAGCAGGCGATGTTTGTTGGGGTGCGCAGTACGTTCTTCCGTTTTGCGATGATTACGGGGCAAGGATTGTTGATCATGCTGGCTGGGGCGATCGAAAGCAAAACGGGTTTGCCTCCGGTATCCATCAAAGTGGCCGCGGCGCCGCAGGGGGATTCCGTGCAGGCATTTTCTCCAGAAACTGTTTCTGCTCCTGAAACGAAAGGGGATCTGCGGATCGTGGCGTTTCCTGAAATGTTGACCCTTGATCCTGTGCTGCGGGACAAAGCAGAAGTGGATCGTCTTATCGGAGAAGCAAAAGCGTGGAACCAACAGCATGGCTTTTACAGAACCGAAAGCAAAAGCGACGAGGTTGAGGATCCCTCCTGGTGGCAGCGGAAAATATCCGCTCCTCTCGCCGCTGGCTGGAGCAATAATATTTCCGGTCCACTTGCGGCTCAATTGCGTCGATCGTTTCCCAAAGAGGTACCTGAAGAGGACGCAGATGGTAAGGCGGCGAATTTCGGTATTGTTTACCTGAAGCTCAATGGTGATCTGCCCGAGAATGAAAATGTGGTGGTGAATTTTGGACTATCGTCCGGGGATAAAAGCATTCGGCTTCTTGAAGGGGATCGATTCACTTTCAATAAAGGAAATGCAACAGTTCCGTTCGCCGCAGTCGTGCAGTTGGATCCCAAGTTGACCCACGCAACGCTGGGAACGTTCACTGCAAGGTCGGGTAACATTCCGCTGGCGTGGTCCAGCATCTTCTTCCTGCTGGCAGGGTTGTTCATCGTCTTCTGTGTGTATCACCGGTTCGTTCTACCGAGGCCGACAGCAGATGTTGTTCATACAGGGACTGCCTCGAACGCGGTCTCTGCGTTTTTCATTACGTTCGGATCATTCTTTAAAAAGCCGGGGATTATTCAGGCTCTGGCCTTTATTCTTTTCTACCGGTTCGCGGAAGCCCAGTTGGTGCGGTTGGCTGCGCCTTTCCTCATGGATGCTCGTGAGTTCGGCGGGTTGTCTCTGACAACTGGACAAGTCGGATTCGTTTACGGAACGGTAGGGGTGGTTGCGCTGTTGTGCGGTGGCATTTCCGGCGGTCTCCTGGCAGCGCGCCATGGGTTGCGCTTTTGGCTTCCTGCGATGGTTTGCGCCATCAATGTGCCGAACCTCGTCTATGTTTTCATGGCAATCGTGCAACCGGATAGTTTCATCGTAATCAATACTTGCGTGGCGATTGAGCAGTTTGGATATGGTTTCGGTTTCGCCGCCTACCTGCTTTACATGATTTATTTCGCTGATGGCCCGAACAAGACGGCGCATTACGCGATCTGCACCGGGTTCATGGCACTGGGAATGATGATCCCGGGAATGTTCTCCGGTTGGCTGCAGGAGATTCTGGGATATAAAAACTTTTTTGCATGGGTAATCATCGCGACGATTCCGAGTTTCCTTGTCGCGTTTATGATCAAAGTGGATCCGGAGTTCGGCAAAAAAACTGCGAAAGAATAGTTTATGGCCAATTTCCAATTTCCCTGCCCAGCCTGCACACAAACCATCGAGTGCGACACCCAATATGCTGGCATGGACCTGACGTGCCCGATTTGCCAGTCGCCCATCACAGCGCCAGCGGCTGCGGCCGCACCGCCCGCAGCCAAGAAAGGGCGGCTATCAGTTACATTGCCGGCGCAGTCACATCAATCCGCGCCGCCCCCGCCGCAGACCATCGCTCAAGCACCGAAACGGCCGATTAAAAAAGGGCCCATCATCCAGATTGCGGCAGCGGTGATTATCATTCCGATCATTATTTATTTCCTGTGGCCCTACGCGGTGCAGTTGCAGAACAAATTCAGCGCCAGTCTGGATAAATCTGCCGAGGGTTCCGACGGCGGGCAGGTTGGCGCCATCGCGGATCTTTATTCCGTGTTGGATGCGACTGATCCAGTCAATTTTGAATCGCGAATGGAAGACTTCGACACTTCTACGGTGCGGGCAGAAAGCGCCCCTCGCAAACCAGCGTTGAATTTGCCGTCCATCCCACCGGTTTATACTTTGGACTTTGATGAATCGGACATTCCGATGAGCCAGGTGAACGGTTCTTTGTCAGGGGCGGATTTCGTGCCGGACCTCATTCGCTTTGATCGGGCAGGGCAGACTTATGTTTTGCATATGCGCCAGGGCACCAACGCATTTCCAGATCGGGAGCTGTTTATTTACCTGAAGCTGAAGGCGGGGCAGTCATTCGAAGCAAACACATTCGAAGTGACCAAAGAATTCCAAAGCGGCGCGCCGCAGATTGTGAAGAAATGGAGGACGGGTCCGCGCCTGTTCGGGCAAAAGAATTTTTCCACCGGTTACATGATGAAACTGGAATTTGAAAAAGTTGCCGGGGGAGGATTGCCGGGGAAAATTTACATCGCATTGCCTGACCCAGAGAAAACGGTGGTCGCGGGTCATTTTATTGCTGAAACGGGGCTATTCGATTCCGGGCAGCAGTGATGGGACGTATGGGATGTATGAGGGGAATTCTCGTTCGTTGATTCCCTGAAGGCTGAATCAGGTTCCCTGTAAGTTTGTGAAAGGGGCGTAAGGGCGCACATTGTTATTGGTTCGAAAGTTTTCGAGCCAAAGGAGTGTGTTTATGAAGCTTTTTATTTCCCTTTTTACATTATTCAACTCGAGTTTGTTGCTGTTGGCCCAGGATGCCGGACAAACCGGAGGGGGGACAGTTCCCGCAGGTCAACAACCAGCCGGGTCGATTCCGGCCCAGACGACGCCTGCGCAGACTTCGCCCGTCCAATCGCCCCCGGTCCAGACATCCCCTTTGCAGACAGTTCCTCAGATTACGCAGCCTGGCATTGGCGGCCCATTGGACCCGGCTATTGAACCACAACGCCCGCTTGGATCGGTGCCCGGTGGCGGTACCGAAGTCGCCCCGGGAACTTCTACGCCAGCGGATGCAGGTGAGCCTATAGGCGTGACGCCATCGCGGGCGGGTGAAACGCCTTCAGGGGTGGAGAGGTTAGACCCTGGAACGTCACCCATGATCCATTCAGTGCCACCACCCGTCAGGGACAGCTTTCGGTCGCAACCAACCGATCCGGAAATAACCGATCCATCGGGTGCTGCGCGGTCCGCCACACAGCGGGGATTTGAGACGGGCGTCAGCGATGCCGCCTTGCAGCGAGATTTCCAGAGGGAGCGTTTTGGAGAGGACGATTTCTCGCAACAGTTCCAGTTGCGGACCAGTCGGCCCGGCGTGACCCAGATGGCTTTTCCGCAGGAGAACGCGATGGTCACCATCGTATCGCAAGATGGAATCCTGAGGTTGCAGGGCACCGTGAGCGACGAGCAACAGCGTCAGAACATTGAGAGAGAAGTTCGAAGAATGTCTTCTGCCGGTTTTATTGATAACCAGTTGCGGGTGGTTCCGCGTTCCAATCAGAGATCGGAACAAACGCCCTCCGGCACTGTCCGTTGAAGCTGGTTGAGGGCGACATCTGCGGCTGTGCCGAAGCGGCTCATAAAAAGTTGATGTGGGATCGTGAGTTTTGTCCCTTGCGATTTTGTCGCTAACTAGGCTTAGTTCTCTGCGCAATTAACCGCGGCACGGTAATTGCGACAGAGGCAATGAACAAAACGCTCATCATCGTCCCGACCTACAACGAGAAGGATAATCTTCCTCCTCTCGCTGAGCGCTTGCTGAAACTGCCTGTGCCGGTGGACATGCTCGTGGTGGATGACAACTCTCCCGACGGCACCGGCAAGATAGCGGACGAACTTTCAGGCAGGCACCCTTCTATTCATGTTCTGCATCGGTCTGAGAAAAACGGTCTTGGTCGCGCTTACTGCGATGGCTTCAAATGGGCGTTGGATCGGGGGTATGAATTTATTTTCGAAATGGACGGCGATTTTTCCCACAACCCGGATGACATCCCGCGCTTCCTTGCGAGCATAGAAAAAGAGAATGCTGATCTTGCTCTTGGGTCACGGTATGCGAATGGGATTCGGGTGATCAACTGGCCGTTGGGACGTCTGCTCCTGAGCATGAGTGCCGCGAGATACGTTCGTCTGATTACCGGGATGCCGATCTCGGATCCGACCGGTGGCTACAAATGTTTTCGCAGGCGCGCGCTACAGGCGGTTGATCTCGATAAAGTGCGTTCCAATGGCTACAGCTTTCAGATTGAAGTGACCCATAAGATCTGGCGGCAGGGGATGAAAGTGACGGAAGTGCCGATTGTTTTTACAGATCGTTTCCAGGGCAGTTCCAAGATGTCGCGCAAGATTGTTTACGAGGCTCTCTTCATGGTATGGCGACTCTGGATTCAGAATGGGTTGCGTCGTTCTCCGCGTAAATAGTGGGCTGCCCGTTATGAGGGCAGTCCCGAATTGAAATGCCAACCGGTTGCGGCTAATGTGCATCAGATGTTGCACGATCGTCCATACATGCGCACGGGAGAATTTCGGACGCATAAGCCAATGTGGATGATCCTCATCATCATCAACGTGGTGTGTTTCGCCCTGCAGTTGATCAACAGTGCGTTCCTTCATATCCCCATCAAATATTTCGCGCTGAGCCCCGCAGGAATTACCAACGGCTATATCTGGCAGTTTCTGACGTTCCAGTTTCTCCATGGCGATTTCATGCATCTGTTGATGAACATGTTTTTCGGCATTTGGATGTTTGGTCGTTACATCGAGGAACGGCTCGGCGGTAAATCATTTCTGAAGCTTTATTTGCTTTCGGGTTTCGCGGGTGGACTCCTTCAGGTGACGCTTGGGTTCATTGTGCCGCAGCATTTTGGCGGCGGTACAATAGGAGCTTCCGCAGGAACTTTTGGTTTGGTAGCCGCTTTCTGCGCGCTGGATCCGCGTGCGGAGATTCGTTTGTTCTTTATCCTGCCGATGCGCGCCAAACATCTGCTCTACCTAATACTTGGGATCGCTTTCTTTTTTACGATCGTGCCGACAAATTCTGTGATCGCTCACGCCGCGCATTTAGGCGGGGCATTGTTTGCGCTCGGCTACATTCGCTGGGGAATCCTCTCCTCTTTTTCACTGCCGAAGATCAGGTTTCGTCGCGAGCCCCGGCGAGAGTATGTCAAAGCGGTGCCGATTAAACCGGCTCCAGCGAAAAAGCCGAGGAGCGTTACCGAGGAAGAATTGCCGCCAGAAGAGTTTATTAGCCAGGAGGTGGACCCGATTCTCGACAAGATCTCTGCCCAGGGGATTCACAGCTTAACTGAACGCGAACGCAAGATTCTCGAAGCTGCTCGCAAGAAAATGAGCAAGCATTGACTCGATGAACTGCGGCTGTTGCAGGTTGGCTTTTTGCTTTCAATCAAACCACTCGTCCGTCTCATCAAACGCAGGGATCGGCACAACAAGAACTTTCAGTTTTCCAACCGCGCGATGTCGGCAACCGGGTTTTATAAAAATGGCGGCCTGCGGTTTGACGGGAATTAACTGGCCATCCAGTTCCATGTGTCCCTCGCCTTCGAGCACCAGGTAAATCTCGGTCATCTTCTTGTGGTAATGCGTGCGCGCGTCCTCCTTGATTTCCACAATGTGCATGCTGCCGGCGTTGCCTGGTTCTGCAAACGCGCGCCTGGTGGAGCCGCAGGGGCACTGTTGTGGTTCGATCTTTCCAAAGTGCGCAATTTCGTAGTTTGCCATGACTTGTTTATTGTTATTTCAGTTTTGAGAGGTATTCCACGAGATCGCGCAACTCACGCTTGCTCAGCAAACTTTCCAAGCCATCCGGCATCGCGGATAAACTGGTATCTCGCTTTTCAATCTCCGCTTTGCTCAGAGTTAATGTTCCATCCTCCGGCGATTCCAGAACCAACTCAGTTTCCGTATCGCGTTTAACGAGTCCCGCGTAGGCGGCGCCATTCTTCAGCTTAATAATCACGTTTTCATATCCGGAGGCGATCCGCTTGTTCGGAAACAAAAGCGATTCCAGAAGGAACTCGCGTGAATTCAGTTTCCCAATCCCCGCAAGATCGGGTCCAACGATTCCACCTTTGCCTTTGATTGCGTGGCAACGGAGGCAGCCGACCGCCTCATTTTCATTGAAAATCTTTTTGCCGCGTTCGGAGTCGCCACCGGTCAGAGCAACGCGGAATCTCGCGAGCGAATCGCTGCTTGAGAAGGTGGCTTCGTAACGGCGCAACTTCTCTTGCACTTCTGCGACCGTCCGTTTCCTGGCGGCTTCGACCAAATCCAACTGCAACTCAGCGTTTATCTTTCCATTGAGCAAACGATCCAGTTGACGCGAAAGAACCTCGTCGGCAGCAGCGTTTGGCAATTCACCGAGCGTCGCATAAACCGCCTGGCCAATTCGGATATCCTTTTCAGTAGAAAGCAATTTCTCAAGGAGTGGCGCTGCGTCGTTCGGGTTTAATTGTGCCGATAACTTTACCGCGGCCGCGCGCAACCCGGCATCAGGATCACTCACGGCAAGCGCAACTGACTTATTGAGTTCGGCGGCTTTCAAAGCGGCAAGACATTGGAGAGCTTGCAGCCGGATGTCTGCGGGAGAATTCGTTTGTTGAAATATTTCAAACAGAGCAGGGGAGAGTTGCCTGATGTTCAGCTTCTCCACGCAACGGATGGCTGCTGCCACGGTTCGTTCTGAAGATTCCTGAAGCGCGCTGTTCAATAAAGGTAACAGCGCTTTGCGGTCTGCCGATGCGGCGCGGTTTGTGGGGGGGCGCCACAATCCGACGATACGATCGCGAGCGGCGGGTTGTTCCCAGTCAGCTAAAGCATCCAATGCATTTACCCGCGCACTTTCAGAAGTATTTGTTTGGTTGAGATAATTCAGGACTCGGTTGAAATCCTCCGGGCGACCGAGTCGGTAGTTGGCGTTAATCGCGCGGGAAAGTATCTGCATGCGATGGGGCTCTTGGATCGTATCTGGAACGAGAGAGAGATATTCAGCCAGATGGGGCATTGCTTCATTGATCGGAACATCGTTGATCGCCCGTGCTGCTTCCGTAGCGATGGGTGAATCGGTGTCGTTGAGAAACTTCGCAATCTCAGGCATTTCCAATCGGCGCATCGCGAGCATGGCTGCGCGGCGAACGGAAACATTTTCATGTTGGGCTGTTTCCCTGAGGTGATCTCCTTTGGCGATGTGTTGGAATGCGTAAACTCCTGCGTGGGTGAGAAACGGATCCGTATCCGCGTTCTCTTGAATCAACCGGATGATGGCAGGCAATCCCGCAGGTTGGCCGATACGCGCCATCGCAATCGCGGCATGAAAGCGGACGCGAGGTTGGGAATCGCCAGTTAGCTTCGAGAGGGTATCCAGAGACCAGGCGACGCGCATCTGGCCGAGCATTTGCGCTGCTTGAGCACGGATTTCCGGGTCAGCATCCCCGGTGATTCCAATGAGCGTGTCGAAGACTGCCGGAGAAGCCGAACCGAGATTCGCAATGCCCCAAACAGCATGCACACGCGCGAGTTGATTGGTGGTTTGTTTCATCGCGGCAGAAAAAACGCGCAAACCATCGCGGCCTTTTCCCACAAGAAAACTCTGCGCTGCAAAACGAACTCGCTGATCGGCGTGGCCGAGGAAGTTCAAAAGGTGCAGTGGGGTATGTTCCGGTTGAAACCCTTCCGCCAGGATATTCTTCACTTCTGCCCGGATGGCGCTGTTCGTCTGTGCAGGATCGAAGACCCGATAAATCCGTCCCGCATTCGGCATTCGGTAGCTTGTTCCCCAATCGGATACATACACGTTGCAATCCGGACCGATATCCACGTCGGTGGCTCCAAAACCCCATAAGAATTTCTCTCGTTCGATTTTATAACTCGCCCCGTCTGACTTGGAGAAATAAGCCCAGACACCATTTGGAAAATCGGCAGCGAGCAATGCGCCTGTGTATTTGTCCGGGAGACCGACTCCTGGATAGAAGGCAAGCCCGGAGGGGCCTTGTGCTCCGTAACCGGCTGGCGGAAGGACATCGTCAATGTTGCCCTGCCAAACTTTCTCCTGCACCCACGGACCGAATCCGCTCATGAACTGGTAGGAGTAGCGCCATCCGTAATCGCCACCTTCGACAATGTGGAGGACGCGCGATTTATCCTCTCCTGAGGTGTCGTTGTCGTGAGCCCAAAGATTGCCGAATTGATCAAACGCCAGCTCCTGTGGATTGCGCAAACCTCTGGCAAAAATCTCCAGTTCCGTTCCATCTGGATTACAGCGAAACACCGCCCCCATATCTGGAACGTTCAACCGTTCACCTTCTTTGTTTAAAACATTCGCCCCGCGGTCTCCCACGCTGAAATAAATTTTTCCGTCCGGTCCAAAGGCAAGTCCGTGCAGGTCATGACCGCTCACACCGATGTGAACGCCGTAGCCGGTATGCAGAACTTCTCTGGAACTCTTTTTGCCATCCTCACTGTAGCTGAACTTCCAGAGGTCTGGAATAGAGGTGAACCAAAGTTCTCCCTTGCGCGCGAGAATGCCGGCGGCAGTTCCTGATGTGGTCTTGTTAAAGCCATCTGCAAACAGGGATGAAGTTTCTGCAATGCCATCGCCGTCCCGATCTTCGACCAGTCGGATGGCTTCAGAGTCCTTCGTCAAGAAGCTCCGATTGGTCGTAAATTGTTTCTCTAAAAACGCGGCGCGTTCTTCGACTGTGCGAAAAGAAGCATCTGCATCTTTCCAGTCCTGAGTGGCTGCCCAGATGTCGAAGATGGAATCTTTGTAGCGATGCGTCTCGGAGATAAAGAATCGGCCTTTTTCATCGATGCTAAACGCAACCGGATTGAAGAACAACGGGTCTGACGCGAATAACTCGACCTTTATTCCTTCCGCAGGCTGTAACTTCTTTGCGCTCAGTGTCGAAATATCTCCGTGTTGTGCGGAGAGCGGTTGGGAGAAAGAAAGACAAGCCGCAACAACACTCGCAGAGAGTAAGAGGCATGACAGGTTCATTCGACGAAGCATCGCGCAAAGTTTATTGCACGAGCGGCTTCGTTCAAGCTGAACGATTGCGCCTTCAATCCGGCTGGCTGAAACAACTTCAATGACGCAGTGCTTCAGCAGGCGCGCATTCTACCGGTGTGCGAACGTCAGGCGGAGCTTCTTTCTTTACGGCGTTTTTCATTTCCAGGCAGAAGCGCGAGCCGACACCCGGTGTTGAATTGACAGTTAGTTCAGCCTCCATGCGTTCGGCCGCCAGGCGCGCAATCGCGAGGCCCAACCTAAACCCGCGTATTTTGCAGCACAACCGTTCTTTGCAGTTCCTTTTGGAATATTCGGTTTTCCGAACTAATAAAAGCGGCGTCCGGCCGTTGGAAGGCTCCTCCGGAGCTATATGTAATACATCTTCTCCTTTTCAACACTGCTTTCGAGCAGTTGCTGAAAGGTAAGGGAATCGGCGGCTTCATTGACGGCCCGCTGAACCCTGCGCCAGCCATCCCGGAGTTCCGTCGGACAATGTGGATCGGTCATGGCTGAGGAATCGAATATTTCTCCTTCCACCGCGCGGATGACATCTCCCAGGGTGATTTCTGCCGGCGGTCTGGCTAGAAGATAACCACCTTCCTTGCCGCGCACACTTTTCACGATCTGCTTGGATTTCAACTCGATGAGAATCTGGACGAGATACTTCGGGGGGATGCCCTGGGCAATTCCCATTTCTTCGACCTTGCGTGCGGTGCCATCCTGATAATGGCGGGACAGCCAGAGGACAGCTCGCGCGGCATAGTCGCTTTTAACCGAGAGTTTCACGCGGCGAAATTAGGGGTAACCCCGCAAACCAGCAAGACACGAATGGTATGCCTTTTAAGGAGGGGCGCATCTCAGTCTCTTCCAGGGCATCTGAATTTCCTGAATACCAGGCAGGACGCCCGGTGAACTCGCAGCCGAGGACGGCTACGCTATAACGATTGCCAAAAGTAATTTCCGGATAGGTCCTGAATCGAGTTATTCTAAAGGAGTAGGAATAAACGATATCGCACAGCTTCGCTGCATCTGGCCGGAGGCCCAAAGGGCCGGCAATCCCTCAGCCCAGCCCAC
>JACDHS010000031.1 GCA_013820875.1 Verrucomicrobiota bacterium
ATCCCGGCCTTGCCTGCAGCCGGTTGGTTATGCTGTCGCCATCTCATACGCAACAAAACCGTGCTCTCCTCCGCTGAACGTCCGTTCGCGACAGCGAACAAACGAACCCGATGCGAACTGCCAATGCTCGTCTTCCGGTTGCCTGCCGATAATCCGAAACACACCCTCGCGCACCTGCTCCGCCTCCACGGGACGCCACACTTGGGTCCCTTCATCAACGAGCTCTATATAAATCGTGGTGCTCATACCTCTTCCGCAGCATAACGTTCCGCATCACTGACCCCGCGCCAGTGATCCTCAAATTGAAACCACAGCGCTATCGCGGGGTTCGGTGCATGCGGTTTGTTCGACGGTCCTCGTGTCATTTATCTGAATAGTCCAGTGAGGGTGCGAGCTTAGCAATAACGTCATCCCAAGTCTTGCATGTGCCACACTCGTCGAGAAGCGCACCAATTTTCTGACGTATGGCGCTCCAATCAAACTCTCGAAACTCCAATGCCGGCTGGTGCTCCGACTGCGACTTGCCAGTCGAACACGCGAAAAACTGGAACACCTCGTAACCACGGTGAAAGCGCTGAGAAACCGAGACCTGCATGAATACAGAAAAGTCACGAACATCATCTGGCTGGCCAGAAGATGGCTTATCCAAATCAGGACTCCAAATGTCGTCAATTTTCAAGCGCATGGCGAGCCGTCGAACGTTCCGCATCACTGACCCCGCGCCAGTGATACTCGAATTGAAACCACAGCGCTATCGCGGGGTTCGGTGCATGCGGTTGGTTAGGCCACATATTCATGATCTACTAAAATACCAAATCGAAACCCCTGCAATGCCAATCACTGCGAAAGTGGTCAAGAGTCCAACAAGCGTAGTCGCGTCCGCCGTCAAGTAAACCTGCTGTCCTCGCAAATGGTAAAAACCGCCCCATTTGATTTTCTTTTTTTTCTTCTTCGGAATATCTCGCAACAACTGATCGCATTTCCAGCGACCAAACGAGATGATTGGTACAACAATGGTTCCGACACCGTAAACCAGAGGGTGAACGATCATCTCAAACACAATCTCTCCGATGAAACTCGATGGCATACGGTGCGCGTGATGTGGCCTAACGCCCCGGCTCAGGCAGGCCGGGCCAATGATGTTCAATTGTCAACCGAGACGCGATCCCGGCCTTGCCTGCAGCCGGCTTGTTCGCCAATAAGATCTCGATCTGCATACTCGCTATCGAAAAAGGAAAATAAGCGATCCAACACACGCCAAAACCAGCAGTGGCCCCAGCCAACGCAACGGGCGCTGGAACTTCGGGTTCCACCGCAAACCTCCGACTATCTTTGGACCAACCGTTCCATATGCGAAGGCTATGCCCCACAGTCCGATGATCAAAAAGATGATCGAAGTGAGAATCTCAAAAACTTGGGCAAAGGCAATCATCATGCACTTGATGGCGAACGTCCCGCATCACTGACCCCGCGCCAGTGATACTCGAATTGAAACCACAGCGCTATCGCGGGGTTCAGTGCATGCGGTTGGTTCTGCATTGTGGGTGTTCACCTTATTCGTCTTGAGGGAAAATTTGAAGGATCTTCCCGTCGATACACCGCCCCGCCAATCTTCGACCTTTGAATGTACCTTCCCAGTGGTGCACAAGCGCTTCGCGCGGTACTGACTCAAACTCTTCGATCCACTTGGTGAGAAACGGAACCATCCGATTATTCTGGTCTCTCAGTTGACAACCACGTAAACGGCCACGAAGAATCGCAAGCTGATGGTCACGAGCGTAGAAGGGTTGCCCATGCGCATCCGTGTCGACTCGACTCTGCTCAATCGTTAGATCGGCAACACTGTGGTAGCCCGCCGCCTCCAGTTTCTCAGAAAGCGCATCTGTGTTCATGGATTCGCATAACGTGCGAGGTCAGACACAGAGCCCGTGAGCGCCGCGCGGCCTGCAACGAGAACAATAGAAAACCGAAAGCCGTAAAACTGCAAGCGCGGGGCTCTGTTGTCTGCACCGATTTTGTTAGCCCTCTTTGCCCTCATAGTATGGTGGAAACAACTTGCCCGACGGCGGCTTGGGGAGTTGGCCGAGGCGCTGCAACTCCTCAACTTGGTGCCTGCGACAAAAGACCCCTAACGTAGACGCTCGCTCTTCACACCCTTCGGCGCGACACTTGTCCGAAGAGGGTGTGAAGGGCCGCAAATGATAGTCAGCCATCATCGCGGTATAGATCATCATCGCCGCAGGCTGCTGATAGTGCTCACGCTGCCACTCCTCGGCAGTGATGGCGGGAACGCGGAAGAGATACTCTTCATTTGCGAAATTCCACTCGCGTCCGGACTGCCACACCTCACCGCACAGCGGGCATCGGAATAGCGAAATCCCAAGCTCAACATCCTCATTAAGGATCTGTAGTCGCTTCTTGAGCGCCTTCGATTGCTTGATCCGCTTGGAGATAGCGTTCCTATCGAGCGTCAAGTGAGGATAGCTTGCACAATCGCATCCCTCGGATTTTGAAAACGGCCACATGCTTCTTGGGCTAACCATATGATTCACAGGTAGATTTGCCCTGATAACATGATATTAGACCGGGTTTTCGGGCGGGACTATCTGATTGCCTTAGGTGGGCGTCTGGGGCAAAAACCATTTGACTGAACCTTGAATTGTTACGAGGGAAAGTCAAGCCAACAGCGTGATCCAAGACAGTCCGAAATTGCTATTCCAAATTCGCTCGAACGATGTTCATGAATTAAAACGATCTGCAAAAAACTGAGACATGCCATTCGACGAGCAAGGCCCGGGTAAACCGGGACGAGAAATCCTGAACTCTGTCAGTGCGACACAACTTTTCGCAACGGCTCCTCGTCATGGGATTGAGAGTTTCGTCCGGGAACGGAATCTTCTCCGAAAGATTCGTCTGCAGAAGGGTCAGCCCACCGAGCGCGGCAAGCAAAACGTCGAAACCTCTGCAAAATCGCTAAAAACGTTTCGCGGAATTGGCTTTCTGATGTCAGAAAGTCCAAAATTTCCGGAGTTTTCCACTTTCTGGCGTCATAAATGCCGATATTTCCGGGGATTTCGACTTTCTGACGTCATAAAGCCCGATATTTCCGGGGATTTCGATTTTCTGACGTCATAAAGCCCGATATTTTCGGAGTTTTCCAGTTTCTGACGTCATAAAGTCTAAAATTTCCGGAGTTTTGGCCTTTCTGACATCAAAGGTCATTCCGGGATTTCAAAATCGGCGCCAGCGAGCTATCGCCGGTTTCATAATGGCCACCCTCCAACCATCCTCAAAACGACGCTTCCGCTGACAAAAAAACGGTCGTTTTTGAAAATAAATTTCCGCCTAACCTGGCCGTTTTCCTGTAAGTGCCTGTCAGTCAACAAGAAGGGAAATAAAAAATAATTTACGAAAAAAAATTGGTCCGACACTAGGTGACGGAGTGGCTGTGAAATGATGGTCTCGTTCTTTTTAACAATTCCGTTAACAGGAACGAGTAAACAAATAAAACGAAAGAGATAGTAAACATGAAAAATGACCTACAACTACCCATCCCTCGCATGCTGACGCTGGGCGAGTCGGTGGCAAACGGCTACGACCTCCATGGCGTGGCGATCGGTATCACCCGCAACACCGGCGCGTTGACCCGCGCGGATGTCGCGGCGGCGGAACTGGCTCGGGACATTTACGAAGTCGGCGCCCAGGCGGCGCGGGATCGGAACGGAGAACTCCAGGTGCTCAGCAAGGAGGCTTATGAATACGGGTTGCTCTCCCGCGACATCCTCAAGCCGATTCTCGGAAAGCGGTATTCGGCGGCTTGGAACCAGACGGGCCTGGTCGGGTCACTGAAAATTCCGAGCAACCACGAAGATCTGCAGGGATTAATGCAATCCATGCGGACGTTCTTCACGAATAATGCGGCGTGGGAAGCGGCCACTCAGAATGTTACGGCGGCACGGGCGGAGGACTTGCGGTCCGGCCTTTCCAGCAAGCGCGCGGAAGTGCAGGCGGCGGCGGGGGAGAGGAAGACGCTGATGAACCTGCGCGATCAAAAGGTAACGGCCTTGCGTGATCGTCTGCGTCTTTTCATCCTGGAAGCGGGCGAAAAGATTGGTCCGTTGGATCCCCGGTGGGTTGCCTTTGGATTAAATATGCCGGGTGCCCGGGCCACTCCGGATGTCCCGCAGAATGTCAGGGCCATTCTGATCGGTAATAACGCGCTCTCGGTGAAGTGGGACAAAGCGGCTCGCGCGGAGTATTACCGGGTCTGGGCGCGGGTGGTGGGTTCGCAGGAGGAGTTGGTGATCATGGGGAGTCCGGGGGACATCGACTTCACGATCGAAGGTTTGCCTTCGAACGCAACGGTGGAGATTGCGATCTCGGCGATCAATAACGGCGGCGAAAGTGCGCGGAGCACTGTGCTGGTGGTGTTGACGACGTAAGATGTGGGGGCGAACAAAATTGGGGCAGCTTCAGGGCTGCCCCAATTGCGTGTACAGATGTGAGCATGAGCAGGGGGGGAGGGGGAAATTGAGGGATTGGGAAAACCCCAAAACGCCTTTTCAGTTGCTTTCCACCGGCAACTCTTTACTACTCTTTTATCCAAAGCCCACTCGTAATGGGCTGATTATCAAACATCCGAACTGCAAACATGGCTTATACCGCTGAAATCAGTCGCGCCAATCCCAGTGCATTCATTTTCCTGATTGACCAATCCGGTTCCATGCTCGAACCGATCGCCGGCAGTGCCGAAGGAAAACGCAAGTGCGACAGTGTTTCCGATGCCATTAACCGTCTGCTGCATAATTTGATCATTAAATGTGCGCGCGGCGAAGGGGTGCGGAATTTCTATGATGTCTGCGTGATCGGCTACGGCGCGCAGGTGGTGCCCGGGTTCAGCGGCAAATTGGCAGGACGGGATCTGGTTCCAATCAGCGACATCGCCAATGCACCGGCCCGCGTCGAAGAACGCACCAGGCAGGTCGAGGATGGCCAGGGTGGAACCGTCACTCAGAAAGTTAAATTTCCGATCTGGTTTGAACCGGTGGCCAAAGGCACCACGCCGATGGGTCAGGCCTTGAGCATGGCGCATCATATTTTGGAAGGCTGGGTGGGGCGGCATCCGAATTCTTATCCGCCGATCGTCATCAACATCACCGATGGTGAAGCGACCGATTCCGGCCCGGCGCCGCAAGCGGAAGCGCTTTGCTCGCTCTGCACCAATGACGGTCCGGTGTTGTTGTTCAACTGTCACATCTCGACTAAACCGCTGGAACCGATTGTTTTTCCAGACAGCGACGATGATTTGCCGGATTCCTTTGCGCGCACGCTTTACCATTCGTCGAGCCTCCTTCCAGATGGGTTACGCGATCTGGCGCGCGCCGAGAATCTCGATTTCGGCACTGAAACGCGCGGGTTTGCTTTTAATGCAGACCTTGTGGAATTGATTCGCTTCCTCGACATCGGCACCCGTGCCAGCAATCTGCGGTAAAAACTTCGTGAGAAAGCACGCATCTACGCGAATAGACCGGACGCGAGGGGCGGGCTGGTTTTGCATAATGCGCTGCCAGCGTCCCGCTGGCAGGGTTTCCCAGTTGGACATTGATCTCGATAATGTAAGCGATTTCATCCGGCAGTTCCCTTCTGCCGACGAGACGCCGACAGCACCCTAAACACAACATGCAACCTTCTGCCAAAGCGTTCTGGGTTCCGAAAGCTGGCAACAGCGTGGAGGAATACGAAGACGCCTCAGCGCATTCGGACCATCGGTTTGCCATTGCGGATGGCGCCACGGAATCTTCCTTTTCCGAACGCTGGGCGCAAGAGCTCGTCAAGCAGTTCGTGGTGCAGCCGCCGGAACACATTCGCAATTCCAAAATCCCGCTGAAAGAATGGCTTGATCCGCTTCAGAAACAATGGCACGCCAGCATTCCATGGCAGCGACTCCCCTGGTATGCAGAAGAAAAAGCGCGCAACGGTGCGTTTACATCTTTTCTCGGAGTTGAAATAACTCCCGCGCCTTCCCGCTTCCGGTTGTTCGATTTGTTCCGCCGCCGCAAAGGCACGCAGTGGCACGCCTTTACCGTGGGGGACAGTTGTTTCTTTCAAGTGCGGAATGATGCTGTGTTGAAATCGTTTCCATTCGATAAATCGGAGCAATTCAATAACCGACCTCTTTTGATCTCCAGTAATCCGAGTCGCAATAAATCTGTATGGAAGCATATAAAGCAGACAGAAGGCGCCTGCGATGTTGGCGATCTGTTTTTACTCATGACAGATGCGCTCGCGCTCTGGTTCATGAAGGAAAATGAAGCCGGACGGAAGCCATGGAAAACGCTCCTGGAAATCAATACCGATAAAGCGTTTGCGAACTTTGTCGAAACCATGCGCAAGAGTTCAGCCCTGCGCAATGACGACACCACTTTGCTGATCTGCCACTGGAAAGATTGACGTATGAATTGGCCCTCTCACACCGATTACCAGGACGCGATGCAGAATCCGTCCATGTGCTTTCACGATCCCGAGTTGAAGTCCGGCGAAGCCAAGACCGACATGCTGGGTTTGCCCCGCGTGATGTCCGGAAATTTCGCCAGTGTTTACGAATTGCACTGCGGTGACCACCGTTGGGCCATTCGTTGTTTTGTTCGGCAGGTTCCCGGTCAGCAGGGTCGCTATGCCCGTTTGAGCCAGCATTTGAACAGCCTCACTTTGCCGTGTCTCGTGGGCTTCGACTACATTTTGAAAGGTCTCCTGGTCAAGGGCGAAGGCTATCCTGTTGTAAAGATGCAATGGGTCGAAGGCATGCCATTGAACACCTGGGTGGAAGAGCATTTAACCAATCCGGAGGCTCTCAAGAAACTCGCCGCAGGCTGGCGCGCCATGATGAAAGACCTTGCGCAACACAAACTGGCGCATGGCGATTTGCAGCATGGCAACGTGATGGTCACGCCGGAAGATGAACTGCGCCTGGTGGATTATGACGGCATGTACGCGCCAGTGTTCGGTCGTGGACGCGCACCCGAGCTTGGCCATATCAACTTTCAACACCCACGCCGCACCGCTGATTTTTACCAGGAGGATCTCGATAATTTTTCCGCCGTGGTGATCTACACGAGTTTGCTCGCGTTGGCATCCGAGCCGGAGCTTTGGGACAAGTATTACACGGTTGATAACCTGGTGTTCACCTCTGCGGATTTCAAAAATCCGCTGAATTCACCACTCTTTGAGCGATTGCACCAAAGCAAAGATCCACAGGTGCAACAACTCGCCAAATTGCTGGAAAAATGCTGCCTCGCCCCGGTGGAAAATGTGCCGGACTTTTTGGTGGCGATGGAGGCCCTGGACCAGGGCACGTTGGAATGTCTGCCAATGAAAACGCCGGCTCCGGCAGCGAGCATCTCGTTTTCACGGCCAGCCCCGGAAACAACCGGCGCAACAGGCAGCGGACTCCCCGCTTCCCGTCCGGCCCCGGCAGCCGCTGGGAAAAAAGCGTCGAGATCCTCCTACGAACAGATGCCAGATGTGGCCACGCAATCGCTGAAACAGAGTCGTCCAGCCCCACAGGGGAGTCGCTCTGCGTATGAGGTTCCCGAAGAAAAGAGCGCCGGAATTCCCTGGTGGGCCTGGGGTGTTGTGGGACTTCTCGTTGCGGTGATCGGCGCTTTGATCATTATTGTGAATCGTCCGCAAGATCCCATGGAATCCAACCACGTTGAACGGATTCGTCCTGCGGCTCGTTCTTCATCTCGCGTGGAAGTTCCTCCTGCCGAACTGGAGGAGCCAATCCAATCTGTTCAGGCATCCACTCCTGTGGCCGCACGCGATTTGCCCAAAGCCCGCGGGAGCAGCTTGAAAATTATTCCACTCGGCTCCATGAAAGGGCATTCGGCCAGCGTCGATGTGCTGACGTTTTCTCCGGATGGCAAATGGCTGGCCAGCGGCAGCGCTGATAAAAGCATCAAAATTTGGGACGCCCAATCCGGCCAGCCGAAACGAACGCTGAGTGCCCAGGGTGAAACCATGGTTGCACTGAGATTTTTGTCGGAAGGCAAAATCGTTGCCGGAGTGGGAGCCGATAATTCGATTCGTTTCTGGGATGCGACAACGGGCGATCTGCAGAAGAAAATAGACGACTATAAAGATAACCTGTTTGCAGTGGCGCTTTCGCGAGATGGGCAGACGATTGCCACAGGGCTTTCGAGTGATCGCAAAGCCGTTCGCCTGGTGGATATCTTTCTCGGATCGGTGAAGCGTTCGTTTCCCAATCACGAGAGCTGGGTGCGGTCTGTGAATTTTTCCCGCAACGGGAAGATGTTCGTCAGTGTTTGTCACGATGACAGCGTGAACATCTGGGACATTTCCAGCGGACAGAAAATCCAGTCGTTCTCTGTTCCGGGGAATAACATCGAAACACCCGTCTTCTCTGCGGACAATCGTTTCCTCGCCACCAGTAGCGAAGGCGTGGAGATGAAGATTTGGGATGTGCAAACCGGGCGGATCGTTCACACGCTCTCGGGACATGCTGGAGAGATCAAAACGTGTGCCTTCTCTTCAGATGGCAAATGGCTCGCCACAGGCAGTGCGGATCGCACGATCAAAATCTGGGATGTCGCCTCTGGCACAGAAAAGCAAACTTTGTCGGGGCACACAGACGCTATCAACGCACTGACTTTTTCCGGGAACAACACTCTCCTGGTCAGCGGCAGCGCAGATCAAACGATCAAGTTGTGGGAAATCCAACGCTGAGGCCTATCTCAAGAACTTCACCGTAACAAATCCCGCAATTCCCAGCACGAGAAGTATCCAGGCGAACACATCGAAATATTTCTCCACAAGCGTTTTCACTTTTGCGCCAAAGAAATAAATCACACCGCCAACCAGGAAGAACCGGGCGGAACGTCCGATCGTTGAAGCGGTGAGGAACGTCAAAAAGTTCACATCGAATACGCCCGCTGCAACCGTGAAGACTTTGTAGGGAATCGGTGTAAAAGCAGCCACCAGGATCGCGAGAAACGCGTTGCCCTGGTAATAACCTTTCACCACTTCAAAAACTTCCTGCGAGAAAACGTAAGGAATGAACCAGCCCTGCACCACGTGCCACGCACTCATCCCAATCCAGTAACCCACCATTCCGCCAACGACAGAACCAGCGGAACAAATCAGCGCAAAACGAAACGATTTCTTCGGTGCTCCCACGCATAAGGCGAGCAGCAGGACATCGGGTGGGATCGGAAAAAAGGATGATTCCAAAAGGGCGAGAAAGAACAGTGCCCAGGCGCCGCCGGGCCGATCCGCCCAACTGATTGTCCAGTTGTAAAGTCGGCGCGGACAACCGATTGTCCAGTTATAAAGTCGGCGCAACAAGCCAGGCTTCTTGGATGGCGTTTCGTTGGGTGAAACTTCTGTATTCATCGGAGCGGAAAGAAAACCACTGGTCTGGACGAGTGTCCAATTAAAATGCGTTCCGAAGGGGTTGAAACGACGTTTGGATTTCCGTTACTCCAGCCTCAGGATCTGTGGAGACAATCTTCCGAGGAGATGATTGCGCAAGCGTTTATCTTCCGTGCCCGGTTCCGGCTTTTCGCGCCCAACATGGCCATCCACGAAAACCACATTGGCCGTTTCCTGGTGTCGGAAATGAGCCGTGCGTTCGGTAGCATTGGTGCTGACGTAATACCACTCCTCAATCATCGGATTCTGCCACGATGCGGGGTATTGCCAGGTATTGATTTGCGCTGAGTCTGCGAGAAATGCGGTTTGAGCAGCATTTTTGAGTTTCTGAACGTTTACTGGCGGTAACAGACCCGCAAAGGAAAGATGAATGTTGTAGCCGTAACCGTAGGCCGCACCGGTGGCTTTGAGCTTCAACAAAGGATCATCGTAATTGAGTGACGGACAGACTTCCACACCGCGCCCCAACAAATAGGAGTATAAAGCACCTTGCCGCGCATCGAATTCTCGCTTTCCTTCTGCTCCATTCTGCAGCCAGCCAAACCAGAATAGAACGCCATCGCCGGAAGCGCCGACCCGATACGCAAACGAACGCCCCTTGTTGTCATCCCAATACATTTGCCCGGCCAACCCAAGCTGCCGCAGGTTGCTGATGCACTTGGCCTGATGCGCTTTCGCTTTGGCTTTGCTCAGCGCGGGGAGAAACAACCCGGCGAGAATCGCAATGATTGCGATGACGACGAGCAATTCCACGAGAGTGAAAGCTTTTCGCCTCCTATCCGCATTGAGAATTTTCTTGAAACGTTGCGCCGCAACCTTGTCGGCAAGACAGCGCGGGCAAAGACAATCTTTGCCCGCCTCAACCATATCCAGAGGCGCCAATTCAACGCACCAGCAAAGCCCCGACTTCGGGCCAATGCCGCACTCAAACCCTGCACCGCAATCTGAACAGGTTTTCTGCATTTAATCAGCATCCTTTACAACACCACATAGCACACTGCGCGGAGAGGAGCACGATTCACGAATTCAGACGAAAGCAGGGCCTTTGGAATGCGGGAATTCCGATTCGTAATCCGAGTAAACGAAGCAGTTTCTTCAACTCGTGAATAATTCGTGCAATTCGTCTAAAAAAACGCGTGTTCGTGGTTCGCTTATGGTAGTTTCATCACCCGATAATATCCATTCCCGCTCACCGGGCTGCCATCCTGCAAAACCAATCTTGGGCTCACCGCCAATTCGGTATCCACATCGCTCCACGTTTGGAAATCCGTCGTTCGCTGCAGCACATACGTGTGGCCGGGTTGGCAATACACTTCCGCGCGCCAAGTGTCGGCCGATTTGTGCAGCTTGACTGTCCCGAGCGTTGGCGCCGGAGTGCTGACCACGATTCGATCAATGATTCCATGTGCCAGAATCGACCCTGCCCACAATGGATTCTGCCCTTCATCGCTGTAGCTTGAAATCGCCACCGTATCGACCTCGAAGTCAGAAAACGATGCCGCCGACGCCGGGATCACCACCGAGGATTCCAAAGCATTGGTGCCGTTATGCCTCACCACCGTCGCAAGTGTCTGGTCGTGAGCGGTGTAGAGCATTTGAATTTGGTATGTCTCGTTCAGCTCAAATTCGAATCCCCGGAAACCTGCTGCGAATTGATTGTCGCGCGAAATGATCACGGGGCTGACGCTCTCCCCGAAACCGGTGTCATGAAAATAGTTGAACTCCACCACATTCGGCGAATCGAAGCCGGTTCCACGGTAGTAGTTGGCATTCGTTGCCTGAGCGAGATTGATAAAGCCAACCGCCACCTGCATGGCACCCAGCTTCTCTCCCTGCGAGGCGATACTCGACAGAGTGAGATCAAACGAGACCCAGAAAGTGTTTGACCGGTTCAGTGTCATCCCGAGCGGTTGGTGAAAGAAGCTGTTCGGCTTGGAGGAATCCCACGTAACTTCCAGGTGTCCCGCAGCGGAATTCCATACAAACAGATTAGTATCACCCACCGCACTCCAACCGCGCGCGAAAGGATTTCCGCCCAAGCCGCCCGCACTGAAGTTTTCCGTAATGACAATGGCGTGCGACGACGAAACGAGGGTTCCGCCCAATAGAATAGCTGATAATAAACGAACAATTTTCATGTACTGGTCTCATTTTCTGTTCTGCCAAAAGACAGAACGGTGTTGCATTAGGAGACCAGTTCGGAGGTGCGGGAATTGAGATGCGCGAAAGACGAAAGTGGTGCGCAAGAGCACCTCCGGCAAATCGGCAGAATGAAGGCATTCAGAAACGAATCCTGCTGAAAACAGATCAGCAGGCCTGGCCTCATCCTTCTCTTTGACGGAGAAGTTGATCGCGGTGAAGCGATCAGGACGAGCACGATAAAACCGGTATCCTGACTTTCGGGCCTGACCTCGCTCCCGCCTTCCCGTTCTTTACGAACAGTGGCATTGGGAGTTTGTATCCCGTCACAGTGGCGCAACCGTTCCGGAGTTTAACCGGATTCCCTGGCATTTAATCGTGGTGAACGGATTTTTTCCGTTCTTTTCGTTTTCAAAGAGCAGGTGACAAATAGAGCAACCACGAAAATTTCCAAGTTTTAAATTCATCTTAGCAGTTCCAAAATCGTCGGCAACACAGTGTGTCGGCCACTCTGAAACTGCAGCAACGACGCCCGCACAGTGTGTTGTCCACTTTGAAACTGCAGCAACGACGTCCGCACAGTGTGTTGTCCATTTTGAAACTGCAGCAACGACGTCCGCACAGTGTGTTGTCCACTTTGAAACTCCAGCAACGACGTCCGCACAGTGTGTTGGCCACTTTAAAACTGCGGCGACGACGTCCGCACAGTGTGTTGGCCACTCGGAAACTGCGGCGACGACGTCCGCATAGTGTGTTGGCCACTTTGAAACTGCAGCAACGACGACCGCACAGTGTGTTGTCCACTTTGAAACTGCGGCGACGACGTCCGCATAGTGTGTTGGCCACGTTCCGGGGAACACAAAACTCTGTCGCCGTGGTATGCGGGTAAAAACAATTTTGTCCAATAATCCCTATTCACTTAAATGAACGGCTTCGCTACTGTCGCGCACATGACTTTCACGAAAGAACAGCTTTGGGAGCGGTTTAAACAATTCTACTTCGAGTTTCCTTCCATCGACCTCGCGGTGGACATCAGCCGCGTTCATTTTCCCGAGAACTATTTAGATAGCATGAAAACGCCGATCCAAAAGGCGTTCATTGCGATGGCGGAATTGGAAAAAGGCGGCATTTCGAACCCGGACGAAAAACGGATGGTCGGGCATTATTGGTTGCGCAACCCAAAGCTTGCACCGACGAAAGCCATCGAGAACGAGATCAACACGATGATCGCCGATGTGAAAACGTTTGCGAGCGAAGTGCATGAGGGGAAAATCCGAGGAGAACGAGGCGAGGCCTTCAAGAATGTGCTCGTGATTGGCATTGGCGGTTCCGCGCTGGGGCCCCAATTCGTCGCGCATGCCCTGGGCAATCCAACCACGGATAAGATGGATATTTTCTTCTTCGATAACACCGATCCCGACGGAATGGACAAGGTGTTGTCGAAAATTATCACCGAACTCGGCCAAACGTTGTGCCTGGTGATTTCGAAATCCGGCGGCACCAAAGAAACCCGCAACGGAATGCTCGAAGCCCAGACCGCCTATCAAAAAGCGGGGCTTTCCTTTCCAAAACATGCCGTGGCCGTAACGGGTTTAGGCAGCGAGTTGGACCAATATGCAGAGAAAAATGGTTGGATTCGACGTTTTCCCATGTGGGACTGGGTCGGTGGTCGCACCAGCGTTCTTTCGGCGGTCGGTTTGTTACCCGCTGCGCTGCAAGGGGTTGCGATAAATGAGATTTTGACAGGTGCGAAATATTGCGATGAGGCGACACGAAGTAATAACGTTACCGATAACCCTGCTGCCCTCCTTTCTCTCATGTGGCACGCTATCGGTAACGGTAAAGGCGAGAAGGATATGGTGGTTTTGCCCTATAAAGATCGTTTAGAGCTGTTTTCGAAGTATTTGCAGCAACTTATCATGGAATCGATCGGGAAAGAATTTGATCTGGATGGCAACATCGTGAACCAAGGCATCGCGGTGTATGGAAACAAAGGGAGCACCGATCAACATGCCTACGTCCAGCAATTGCGGGAAGGAATCCACAATTTCTTTGTCACTTTTATCGAGGTTTTGAAGGATCGCAATGGTGAATCGATCGAAGTCGATCCCGGGGTGACTTCTGGAGATTATCTCAGCGGCTTCTTTCTCGGCACACGCGAAGCATTGTTCGAGAAGGGTCGGCAATCGATTACGCTGACGATTGGTGGAGTGTCGCCACGATCCGTCGGAATGCTGATCGCGCTGTTCGAACGGGCGGTTGGCCTATACGCCTTCCTGGTAAATATTAATGCCTACCATCAACCCGGCGTGGAAGCTGGAAAGAAAGCGGCTGGCGCGGTCATTTCCATCCAGGCAAAGGTGTTGAACTATCTTCGCGACAAGAAAGGACACCCGCTGAGCTCTTCACAGATCGCGAGCGGGATCGGGGCGCATGATGCTTTCGAAACGGTCTTCAAGATTTGCGAACACCTTTCAGCCAATCCGGATCGCGGAGTGAACAAGACTCCAGGCAAAACACCATTTGAATCTACCTATCAGCTAGCGTAAGTTCCGCCCCCGAATGTTTGTTTACCCCAGGCAATATGACGTGATCGTAGTCGGCGCTGGCCATGCTGGTGTCGAAGCGGCATTGGCGTCTGCCCGAATGGGTTGCCAGACGCTGTTGCTCACAATCAATGCTGATGCCATTGGGCAAATGTCATGTAATCCCGCTATCGGTGGCCTAGCCAAGGGGCATTTGACCCGCGAAATCGACGCGCTCGGTGGTGAAATGGGAAAATGCACGGACATGACCGGGTTGCAGTTCCGGATGCTGAACACGAAGAAAGGGCCATCGGTTTGGGCTCCCCGCGCGCAGTGTGACAAGAAAGCATACCAGTTTCGCATGAAATGGATTTGCGAACGGGAACGGAACCTGGATATGAAACAGGGGCAGACGATGAAACTTCTCCATAAGGAAGGCGAAGTCTACGGAGTCGAAACCTCGCTTGAGATCCAGTACTTGGGAAAAACGGTTATCATCACGACGGGAACATTCCTTCGAGGACTGATGCACGTCGGGAGCAACCAGCAACAGGGCGGTCGCTTGGGCGATGCTGCTTCCATGGGATTATCAGGGTCGCTGAAAGAAGTCGGACTGGAACTCGGCCGACTCAAAACCGGGACACCGCCCCGCCTCCTGAAGAGTTCAATCGATTTTTCCAAGACTTTGATTCAACCCGGCGACGAGCCGCATCCGTATTTTACCTATTGGAAAGATGATTTGTTCCACGTGGAACAAACCGTTTCCCCGGGAATCGAGGAGCGCGACTACGACCGATACTTTCGAGTGGCGGGACAAGGAAAGTTCCACGTGGAACAAAAACCTCGTTCGGAAAGCCAATTGCCCTATGCGCCGGGATCGGTTCTGGAACAAATCGGCGGACAGCTCCCTTGCTATATTACCTACACCAGCGAGAAGACTGCGGAGATTGTTCGCGCGAACATTCATAAGTCGCCGATGTATTCCGGGGTGATCGAAGGAGTGGGGCCGCGGTATTGTCCTTCGATTGAAGATAAGATCGTGCGGTTCGCCGAAAAGGAGCGTCACCAGATTTTCCTCGAACCGGAAGGGATTGCCACGGATGAGATTTATGTAAACGGTTTTTCGACGTCGCTCCCATTCGATGTGCAGTATGAGTTGGTTCGAACAATCATCGGTTGCGAGAACGCGGAAATTCTGCGCCCGGCTTACGCCGTGGAATATGATTTTTCTTTTCCGACCCAGCTTTATCCATCTCTCGAAACCAAGCCGTGCCGCAATCTGTTCCTCGCGGGGCAGATCAACGGAACCTCGGGATATGAGGAAGCCGGCGCCCAAGGGTTGATGGCGGGGATAAATGCAGCGCGCCGCGTTCAGGGGAAAGAACCGATCGTGCTGCGACGCGATCAGGCTTATATTGGCGTGTTGATTGATGATCTCGTGACGAAGGGAACGAGTGAGCCTTACCGAATGTTTACTTCTCGAGCCGAATACCGGTTGCTGCTTCGCCAGGACAATGCCGATCTGCGCCTCTCGGAACTCAGCTATGAGGCCGGGTTGTTGCCGGAACGGAATTACCGGAAATTTTGTGAAAAGAAAATAGCGATTGAATGTGAGTTGCAGCGGTTGGAAAAAACCCGGTCGGGGCCTGATCTTCTCGCCCAACTTCTGCGCCGTCCAGAAGTGAGCTACAAGGATTTGCCCAATGCGCGAACCGATCTGAGCGAGGAAGTGATTCAGCAGGTGGAGATTATGCTGAAGTATGCCGGGTACATTGATCGTCAGGAGATCGAAGTCGCCCGATTCAAAACTCTCGAGGACAAACAGATTCCGGAGAGCTTTGATTACGCGATTGTCCCAAGCCTGCGGACAGAGGCCCGCCAGAAACTTTCCAAAATTCGACCTGCCACGATTGGCCAGGCTTCCCGCATTTCCGGGGTGTCACCATCCGACGTTGGGATCCTGATGATTTGGCTCAAGCGCGGAGCGACGAAGAAAGCGGAGCCACCGATGGCCAGGGATTCTGACGTGTGTGCCGCTGCCGAACATCTGGATGAAACGCCGCCGTGCTGTGGTGATTTGTAAGATCTGGTTCGTTGTTGCCGGAAGTAGTCTCGGCTTGTCCGAGCACGAACAAAGCTTTCCCATACCAGATGCATCCGCCTCCTGTAATTCCCTCCCGTAACCTTTGCGCGAAAGTTGTTTGCAAAAGTTCAATAAACAGTAATTTTATTTTAGGAGCAAAACCACAGGCGCACACCGATAAGCGCCAATGTTTCTGCCTTTTTGATTCATTTTATGAACGCGTCATTTGCCGATAAAATCGCAATGCAGAACAGGTTGTTCTCTGAACTCTCCCGCATGTTTGGCAAAGAGGTTCCGCTCTATGACAAATCTTTGTTGGTGAACAAAGAATGCAACAAGGCGGTTTGCGCATTGCTTGGCCAGATGTATTCCGGGTTCAACCTCTCCGATGAACAACTAAATAAAACCAGTGGCGAACGGCACGGCGCCATTCGCATTGGAAGACCGGATGAGTATCGTTGGATCGCTGGATTTTTCGCGGCATTCGGGATGGAGCCGCACAACTATTATAACATGACGGACGTCGGGAGCAAAAGCCAACCGATTGTGGCGACCGCATTTCGATCCCGAATCAATCCAGAGCATCGCGTTTTTTGTTCACTTCTGATGACCGATTACTTTGACCCGCAAACCAGGGAGAGAATCGAAGCGCTACTCGCCACTCGACAAGTGTTCTCCGACCGAGCGAAAGAGTTGGTTGAAAAGAATGCAAGCCATGGAGGATTGGATTCTGCGGATGCCGAGGAATTAGTCAGAGAAGGCACCAATCGCATTTTCAAATGGACAGGTAAAGCGCGGAATTTCCAACTGTATGAAGATCTGTCTAAAGCCGGTTTTAAGATTGCCGCTGATATCGCCTGCTTTGAGTCGCATCATCTTAACCATCTGACGCCCAACACGTTCTGCATGGATTTGTACACGGGTGCCATGAAGTTTTGCTTGGGCGAGCTTGATGCGGCCACGTTTCGGATGCGTTCCATAGACGCATTGAATCAGTTGCTGGAATTTGCCGATCTGGACTACATGAAGTTGCACTTCAAACATATGACGGCGGACGATATCCAGGGATTTACGTCCCGCAAGATCTCAGTCGAGGCGATTAGCACATTGGCTGACGAGTTGATTACCAAGTTACAGGAACTGGGTTTCGACTTGGGTAAATTGAAGCATTCCGGATTCAAAGACTTCACGGAAGGCCCTGCGGGAGATACCCCGATTTTGCTGCGTCAGGACGCTTACAAGGCGTTGACGGAGCCGGTTACATTCGTTCAAGCGGACGGATCGAAAGTGGAAACGGTTCATACTGCCAGGTTTGGAGAAATCGAACAACGTTTCTACGCCACAACTCCAGTTGGGCGAGAGTTGTATGATCAATGCCTGGCAGCGGCCGAAGTGATGAAAGAAAAGAACCCCGGGCTCATCAAGCAGGATTTTAGCGCTTATCAAAAAGCCTATGCCGAATGTTTCGCTCCTTTCCCCAAGAAGCTTTCCGAGTTGCTGGCGCAGAAGTTGGTCTATGGCCGATACACTGTGACTCAGGCGGGACTGGCTGCAGCCAAAGAGAAAAAGGTTGATGTCACAGAGCTTTGCGAATTGGTGAGACGCGGCTACTTACGTGCGGAAGGTCTTCGCTATGAAGACTTTCTGCCAATCAGTGCCGCTGGTATTTTCGCGTCGAACCTCGGCCAATACGGCACCAAATCGACGGCTGCAGAGAAACCGGTTTATCGTCAGGAAGCGTTGGAAGAGGTCATGGGCAGAAAGGTTATCGTTTCAAACCTGACATACCGCGGCTTGCAAGCCGGTTCCATTTTAGAGTCTTACGGAGATCTCGGGGTGATTGAACAAATTCCGAGCGAGGAACAAAGCCAACTCCGGGAGGCTGCGGCAGCATGTCCGGCTTGATTGATTTCTTTTATTTTCTTTCTTCTGATCTCACTTCCGGGTAATCAGCGGCTGGCCAATACGTGAATCACAACCATTTCACGCCCTCGACTCGACAGCTTCTATTCAGCTCTTTCGCATCCCTATGAAAAACCGAATAACGCCAGTGAAGCAGTTGGCATCATCCCCTGCGCTGAAGTCTGTATGGAGAAGGGTTGGGTTCTCCGTTATTTGCGTTGGCATAGGTGTTTTATTGGGCTGGTTGTTCGCCAAAACCGAATCGGACCCCCAGCCAATTTCTGTAAATACAGATACTAATCGGATATTCAGCTTGAAACCAGGACCGTGGGGCGATTTGGAATGCATTCGTATCAGTATCGAAATCCCGACCGATTTGCTCACAGTGGCAGACTATACCGAACCGGTTGAATGGCTTTTCAAAGATCATTCACGCGAGGCTGTCATGGAAGTTTTCAGAAAGGCTGACCTTTCGCCGGAACAGTTTCGGGAAGTTTCTCTGGATCGATATTGGAGTAAGACTGAAGCTGGTTACATAGTGCGCCCCACCTTTGACCTGATCGTCGGGTTGCAACCGGAAGCGCGTAGTGTCATTTACAATCTACTCGGACGTTTTCCGGAGAACAGAGCGCATTACTCCAGTTTTCTCCTGAGACAGAACCAGATCGATGAGCTCAACATCGAAAGTGGTTTATCAGAAGAGATCATCGCCTTGTTCAAAAAACTGATCTATGGCGAAGGGGATCTGCTCGTTTTCAACGACGCATCGACCATTCTTTCCACTTTGCCTGATGAGCAAAAGCAGTTGCAGTTCCTGAAACTGATTTCTCGTCGATCTACTTTCCTCATGAAACTGAAGATCAACCAGGACTCTGATATTGAAAAGCTGGTTTCCTACTGGGGCGGTGGTCGGCGCGCGAAGGATATACGGCCACTTTTAGAATCCTTGCAACGTGTCCCCGGAGGCTGCGCCATTGATGTGGCCCATCTCGTTCCTTTCTTCGCTCGCAAACGTATGTACACTTACCCAATGCCTGAAAGGGGATCTTCGGCGACTCGGGAAAACTGTCACTGGTCTGCGCTCAACTTCTTCAATGATCCGCCCGATACACGAATGCTCGATCCCGACCGCGTCGAAGGTGAGTTGAAGAAGAACTACCGAAAGATATCAGGGAATCCTCAAATGGGAGACCTCGTTCTGTTCCGCCAGCAGAATGGTGAAGTAGTGCATTCAGCGACTTACATCGCTGAGGATGTTCTTTTCACCAAAAACGGAGAAGGAGTTTATCAGCCATGGCTTTTGATGAACGCAACAGATGTCATCGGTATTTATCGCAATCTGCACGGGGAAATCTCAGCCTCACTCTATCGCCATCGCGATTGGGATTAATTACTTCTTCAGATGAATTGTGCCATTGTGCGCAAATCATTGTGCCATATTGGCGCGGTGGCGCAAAGGGTGCTTCCTTGAAAAATTGCAGAAAGCCAATGTTTTAGCTGTTTTGATCTCGGGCACCGCTCCGGCATTGCAGTAGCTATAAAGAAACCAGACGACCTTTGTGTCGTTCTGAAAGGAACCAATTTTTATGGCTAAAGTTTTAGGTATTGATTTAGGCACGACCAACTCGTGTATGGCGGTGATGGAAGGCGGAGAACCGCTCGTGCTGGAAAATTCTGAAGGAAAACGTACTACCCCTTCAGTCGTGGCTTTCACGAAAAGCGGTGAACGGCTGGTGGGTGAAGCTGCCAAGCGGCAGGCTGTCACCAATTCCCGTAACACTGTTTATTCGGTCAAACGTTTCATGGGACGTAAGTTCGACGAAGTTCAGGAAGAGCTGAAACGGGTCCCCTACAAAGTAGTCAAAGCGTCCAATGGCGATGCCGTGGTGGAAGTCGAAGTGGACGGAAAGCCGAAGCAATTCACTCCACCGGAAGTATCCGCGATGATCCTGGGCAAGCTCAAGGCGGATGCAGAAATGCGTCTGGGAGAGAAAATCACCCAGGCCGTGATTACCGTTCCTGCCTACTTTAACGATTCCCAACGCCAGGCTACGAAAGACGCCGGAAGGATTGCCGGACTGGAAGTTCTCCGTATCATCAACGAGCCAACCGCAGCGTCCCTCGCTTACGGCCTTGATAAGAAAAAGGACGAAAAGATCGCCGTTTACGATTTGGGCGGTGGCACATTTGATATTTCAGTTCTGGAAATCGGTGACGGCGTGTTTGAAGTCAAGGCGACCAATGGCGATACCCATCTGGGTGGCGATGATTGGGACAATCGGTTGATGGATTGGATCCTTGATGAATTCAAGAAGGAACAAGGCATGGACCTGCGCAAGCAGCCGGATGCCTTGCAACGCATCAAGGAAGAAGCTGAAAAAGCGAAGATCGCTCTCAGCTCCTCTCAGCAGTATGACATCAACCTGCCATTCATCACCGCTGATGCGAGTGGACCAAAACATATTTCCACCAAGCTGACCCGTGCGAAAATGGAGCAGCTTTGCGAGGATCTCTTTGAGCGCACCATCGGTCCGGTGAAAGCTTGCTTGAAGGATGCTGAAATCAGTGCGGAGAAAATCGATGAACTCGTGCTCGTCGGTGGTATGACCCGTATGCCGCGCGTGGTTGAGGTGGCGAAAACATTGGTCAGCAAACCGCCTCATCAAGGTGTCAATCCGGACGAAGTCGTCGCCATCGGCGCCGGCATCCAGGGCGGCGTCCTGAAAGGCGAAGTCAAAGACGTGCTCTTGCTCGATGTGACTCCGCTCTCGCTCGGCATCGAAACCAAAGGCGGATTATTTGTTAAGCTCATTGAGCGAAACACCACGATCCCGACGCGCAAATCGGAAATTTTCTCAACCGCTTCAGACAATCAACCGGGCGTCGAGATTCATGTGTTACAGGGCGAGCGCCAATTCACCCGTGACAACAAAACGATCGGAAAATTCCACCTGGATGGAATCCCGCCAGCTCCAATGGGCATGCCGCAAATCGAGGTCACGTTTGATATTGATGCGAACGGTATCCTGCACGTCAACGCGAAAGACCTTGGCACCGGCAAGGAACAAAAAATCACGATCACGGCGAGCAGCGGTCTCTCGAAGGATGAGATTGAAAAGATGCGGAAAGACGCCGAATTGCACGCGGAAGAAGACAAGCAAAGACGCGAAGAGATTGAAACGCGCAACGAAGCGGACAACACGGTTTACCGCACGGAGAAGCTATTGAAAGATAGCGGCGATAAAATCTCTGCCGATGGAAAAGCTAAAATCGAAGGCCCTCTCAATGAAGTCAAGGAAGCGCTCAAAGGCAGCGACTCCGCAGCGATCAAGTCGGCCAGCGAAAAATTAAATGCCGCATGGCAGGAAGTTTCCACCGAGCTTTACAAAGCCGCAGCCGAACAAGCTCAAGCAGCGGGACAACCCGGTGGTCCTCAACCCGGCGCCCAGGAAGGTCCTGGTCCGCAGCCCAGTGACGAAAAGAAATCGGAAGAGGGTCCAATCATCGACGCCGAAGTGGTGGACGAGAAGAAATAAATCAGCGCCCCTGCCCGTCTGAAGGATGGTGCAGGGGCTAAAAACAATTTCCCGTTCGCGAGTGCGACGGGGTCTTTTGATCCGTTAATAAATCGAAACAGTAAAAGGAAAAAATAAACTATGGCACTTAATGTGAAACCAATCGGTGACCGCGTCCTTGTGGAAGCCGTTGAAGAAAAAGAAGTAAAAAAAGGCGGCATTATCATCCCTGATTCCGCTAAAGAAAAACCAACCGAAAGCGTCATCCGCGCTCTCGGCACCGGCAAAGTGGACGACAAAGGGAATAAAATTCCTTTCGAAGTCAAAGTCGGCGATCGCGTTTTGACCAGCCAATACGGCGGTCAAACCATCAAAGTTGACGGCAAGGAATACAAAATCCTCAGCTCCGAAGATATCCTCGCGGTTCTCGCATAACCAATTTTTCTGAACGAAAGGAACTAAAATATTATGGCAGCAAAACAATTAGTATTCGATGAAGCAGCTCGTCAGTCTCTCTTGAAGGGCGTGCAAAAATTGGCGAAAGCCGTGAGCGCAACGCTCGGACCTAAAGGTCGTAACGTTGTTCTCGACAAAAAATTCGGTTCTCCGACCGTGACCAAAGACGGTGTCACTGTCGCCAAGGAAATCGAATTGGAAGATCCATTCGAAAACATGGGTGCCCAAATGGTTCGCGAAGTCGCCAGCAAAACCAGCGACATCGCTGGTGACGGCACGACGACCGCAACCGTTCTCGCCGAAGCGATTTATCGCGAAGGTTTGAAATATGTGACCGCCGGCGCGAGCCCGATCAGCATCCAACGCGGTATTCAGAAGGCTGTGGAAGCAGCGACTGACCACCTCGCCAAGATCGCCAAGAAGGTCAAAGACAAAGAAGAAATCAAACAGGTCGCAACTGTTTCTGCCAACTGGGACACCACCATCGGCGAAATCATTGCTGACGCGATGGACAAGGTCGGCAAAGACGGCACCATCACGGTTGAAGAAGCCAAGTCGATTGAAACCACCCTCGACGTTGTCGAAGGTATGCAATTCGACAAAGGTTATCTTTCTCCTTACTTCGTTACCAACGCTGAATCGATGGAAGCCAAGCTTGATGAAGCTTACGTCCTGATTTTCGAAAAGAAGATCACCAGCTTGAAAGACATGCTTCCGTTGCTCGAGAAGGTTGCCAAAACCGGCAAGCCGCTCTTGATCATCTCGGAAGAGGTCGAAGGCGAAGCTCTCGCAACTCTCGTTGTGAACAAGCTCCGTGGCACACTGAACGTCTGCGCTGTCAAAGCTCCAGGCTTCGGTGATCGCCGCAAAGCGATGATGGAAGACATTGCTATCCTGACCGGTGGCAAATTCATCAGCGAAGACCTCGGCATCAAGCTCGAAGGTGTCGGACTCGAAGACCTCGGCCGCGCCAAGAGCATCGTTGTGGACAAAGAAAACACCACGATCGTCGAAGGCAATGGCAAGTCCTCTGAGATCCAGGGCCGCGTGAACCAGATCCGCCGCCAGATCGAAGAAACCACTTCGGACTACGATCGCGAAAAATTGCAGGAACGCCTGGCCAAACTCGCTGGTGGCGTTGCCGTCATCAATGTTGGCGCAGCGACTGAAACCGAAATGAAGGAAAAGAAAGCTCGTGTGGAAGACGCATTGCATGCGACCCGCGCGGCAGTCGAAGAAGGCATCGTTCCTGGCGGTGGCGTGGCATTGCTCCGCACCATCCCGGCAATCGACGCTTTGAAACTTACCAGCGAAGACGAACAGATCGGTGTCGAGATCGTCAAGAAAGCTGTCGAAGCTCCTCTCCGTGCGTTGGCTCTCAATGCCGGTGTGGAAGGCTCGCTCGTCGTGCAGGAAGTCAAGAAGCGCAAAGGCAACGAAGGTTACAATGTCGCCACTGGCGAATATGTTGACCTCGTCAAAGCCGGTGTGGTTGATCCGAAAAAGGTCACCCGTAGCGCGCTGCAAAATGCGGCATCCATCGCTGGTCTCTTGCTGACCACCGAGTGCCTGATTACCGACGCTCCGGAAAAAGAAAAACCGGCAGCACCAGGGGGTGGTCATGACCACGGCGGCGGCATGGGCGGCATGGGCTACTAAGCCGAAATTCGGAGGAATCGAAAACACAAGCTCCGCTGGCGCAAGCCAGCGGAGTTTTATTTTTTAACCTCTAAGCAATTGCCCTGATTTACCCTAAAAACGGCAGTTAAACCGCGAATCGCAGGCGGTCAAAAAACTACACTATCGAAAAACAAAGGGTTTTCTGCTTAGAGACGCCCGGAACGTGGGCTGGACGGTCTCCAGCCCACTTCCGGATCATCCTGAAACCGTCTGGATGGTCTCCAGTCCACTTTCGGATCATCCGGAAACGGCCTGGATGGTCTCAAGCCCACTTTCGGATCATCCGGAAACGGTCTGGATGGTCTCAAGCCCACTTTCGGATCATCCGGAAACGGCCTGGATGGTCTCAAGCCCACTTTCGGATCATCCGGAAACGGCCTGGATGGTCTCAAGCCCACTTTCGGATCATCCGGAAATGGCCTGGATGGTCTCAAGCCCACTTTCGAATCATCCGGAAACGGTCTGGATGGTCTCCAGCCCACTTCCGGATGATTTTAAAACCACCGGATAGCGCGCCAAGGGAAAGTTGAACCTATGGCTGAAACGGTTGCACTTTTACTTTCATTCAGCGGGTGAAAGCAAAAAAGTTACCTTATCCAATCTTCTCCTTTTGTTTTTGCGCCTTTTGCGTTCTTTCGCGGCTATTAACTGCCGTTTTAAGGTTTACAGGGAATCAACCCGGCCTATGCTGGAAAGGACTTTAAAGTGATTGGGCAGAAGACGTGGATATCAAACAAGCTTTCAGATCTGTATGGGGGACGACGGTCCGCGCTTTCCGCAAGTTCTCAGCGATCAGTGGAGACCAGGGTGCCGCCGCCTTCGGGTTCTACGCTTTCTTTTCCATTTTTCCGCTCTTGTTGCTGTTCATTACGATCGGCTCTTTATTCATAGATCAACAAGCCGCAACGTCGCAGATCCTGGGCTATGCGGAGAACTATCTGCCGATGAACGCTGAGTATAGGGGGGTTATATCGGAAACCATTGAAGGGTTGATTGAGAATCGCGAAGGAGTGGGAATAGTTGCATTCGTGACTCTGGTGTGGGGGGCGACACGCTTTTTTCGCGTGCTGGTGCACGCAGTGAACCAGGGATGGAACTGCGAGGAATACAGTTGGTGGAAACTTCCGCTGCAGAACTTCATGATGCTGGGCATTCTTGCGAGTGCGTTGGTCCTGGGGATAATCACGCCTGCCATTCTGCGTGCTGTCAGGGACTGGTTGCCGATCCAAACAGTGGTGTTTTCCTTTTTGTTTGATGTCGCCCTTTGGCTCATTCCGTCGGCGGTGCTGTTTTACGGGTTCAGCATGCTCTACAAGCTGGCTCCTCGACGGTCCACCAGGTTTGCCGAAATTTGGAAGGCGAGTTTGCTGGTAACCATTCTCCTCCAAGTAGCGCAACTCTGTTTCGTTTTCTACCTGCAAAATTTCGGCAACTTCAATGCCGTCTATGGAACGTTCGGTGGAATCATCGCACTGCTTCTGTGGATATACATCTCCGGTGCGATCGTGATCTTCGGTGGGTGCGTCTGTGCCGCTCAGAACGAGAAGAGGCAACCAGCTTGACGATCAGTTTCCTGGGCGCATTTCGACGGGTGTCGTTACTTCTTTCCGATGCAATACAGGGTTTCTGCAGTGCGAATGAACAGATTTCCATGTGCGGCGACAATTGAAGAGCGGTTCGGGAAATCACCCATTTCGATCTTGGAAAGAATTTTGAATTCATCTCCGGCACTCAGGACGACGACGGTGCCGCGTTCGCTCATGCAATAGATTTTGTCATCTGCGCCTGTAGGTGAGGATTTAAAAACTTCACGAACTCCAAGGTCGCCCCGCCAGATTTCTTTACCGGTTTTCGGATCGAGGCAGGTCATGACTTTTTTATCACCGTCGAGCACGAACAGCTTGCCTTTGTAAACCAACGGGGTGCAGACATCGGGCGTGTTCTCCGTCAATCGCCAGGAGATGTGGCTTTCTGTGATGTCGCCGTTGCCGCCTTCTTTGATGGCGAGGAGCGGCTCCTTTTTGGGGGCGCTGGCAAAAATAAATCCATCCACTGCGACAGGCGAGGTGACGATACGCCACCATTGGCTTTTCTTGGCATTCAGACTGCCGCAACGCCACAATTCTTTACCGCTTTTCGGATCGTGCCCGGTTACGTAATCACCACCCACTACGATGATCTCTTCCCGCTTCTTGCCTTTGTAAGGCAATGGTGTGGCGTAGGACTCCATTGATTCAGCGAGGGCATCGGTCTCGCGCACCTGGCGCCAGATGTCTTTCCCGGTCTTGGGATCAACGCAGAGAAGGAAAGATTCGCGTTCCGGCTTGTCGTCCAAAGCATGAGCGTAGGTCGGAGGGTTGCGCTGCAAGACGGAAATATACAAACGATCCTTGTAGAGCAAAGGACTGGCACCATAGAGCCACATGTGAGCCAGCTTACCGAAATCCTTGCCGAGGTTCCGTTTCCAAATTTCTTTACCGGAAAAATCGTAGGCGGCAAGGTCACCCGTTCCGAACATCGCCCAAACCATTTTGCCGTCGGTCACAGGCGAGGCTGACGCCATATTATTCTTTTGATCTGTTGGCCGGTCTCCGAACCCGACGGTTTGTTGCCAGAGAACCTTTCCGTCTTTTCGGTCCAGGCACATCAGGAGGAGGTTCTTTTGGGCATCAGCCGTGGACATGAAAACTTTGTCCCCCCAGACAATCGGAGTGGCGCCGCTCAGGCCCGGCATCGGCACCGACCAGATGACATTTTCGGTTTTGCTCCAGGTTTCCGGAAGATTTTTTTCTGTGGTGGAGCCGTTGAAGAAAGGACCGCGCCATTGCGCCCAGTTTTCGGCAAAAGCGTTTCCGTTAACAACGAGTAACCCGATCAAAGCCAGAATGCGAAATTTCATAAAGCAGAGTCACTTTCCTATAGCAGGCAAAGCGAATTCTAACAAGGGCATTCCAACCGGGTGCGGGGCGGCAGTTCTAACCCGCATGGGGAGAAAGTTGCTCAGTAAAGGCGTGTCCAAAGCTAGAAGATTGAAGGGTTGCTGTGATAAAAGCGGTGCAGGGCGTTATGAAAATCAAAGAAAACGGCGACCGGAGAAAATCCGGTCGCCGCATCGTGCTTAGCACGCTGGTTGTGTTATTTAATCCGCAATTGCGATCTTCCGAGGTTTCACTTTCTCCAACTTCGGCAGCGTCAAAGTAAGGACACCTTGATTCACCTGCGCCTCGATACGACCCGTATCGATCGCGGGGTCTAACTCGAAAGTCCGACGATAATCCGCCAATCGGCTTTCTCGATAGATCACCTCAGCTGAGGGAGCTTCATCTGCCCGATGTCCTACAATTGTGAGTTCATTTCCTTCCAGGGTGATCTCCAAACCATCCTTGTTGACTCCCGGCATTTCTGCCTCAAGCAGGTACTTGTCCTTACTTTCGAAGATGTTTACTTCCGGCGAAACGAAGTTTTTTGCCCTCGTCGAAACCGCACCCTGATCTTGTTGAGCTACAGCGTTCATATGTTTCTCCTTTCCTTATTTCACCTGCACTTCGATCTGTTTCGGTTTCGCTTCCTCCGCTTTGGGCAACGAGATCGTCAAAACGCCATCTTTATAACTGGCGGAAACGTTGTTGCCCTGCACCTTCGTTGGAAGAGTGACCGTCCGCTGGAACTTTCCATGGAACCGCTCGGCGCGATGGGCTGAAGCGTCCTTCTTCTCTTCAACGCGTTCTCCCGCGATCGTCAATGCCCCCTCATGCAGCGAAACTTCTATATTCTCCTTCTTCATCCCGGGTAGTTCCGCTTTGACGATTAGGTTGTCTTTGTTCTCGTATAGATCTACCGCAGGAGCCCACTCATTGAAGAAGCGTTGACCAGCTAATTCACCCAGTGGGAACTCGAACAGGCGATCCATTTCATCGCGCAATTGCGCAAGACCCTGGAATCCAGTCCAAGGCGTTTCACGTTTGTTTAATCGTATTAATGCCATAGTTGACTCCTTTCTTTTTTCTCTACCCCTATAAATAAAGCTTTGGAAATGCCAAACTGACCGCACCAAATCCACCTGAAATAAACTCCACGGATTCAAGCGGTTACAATCATTCGGCTGGAACATCAGAACAAATGGCTGTGCCAATATGGCCCAATGGCGCTCGATTGGTTGCCAAATTGTCATTTGAGTACATAAAAAACGGGAGCCGAAGCTCCCGTTTGCGAGATAATTAATTCAGTTCGAATGGATCAATCGAAAGCATGCCCGGAGCAGCAAAGAACATTGCGCACCTTGTGGCGAACCAGTTCTTTGACCTTTGTGCGAGCAGGCCCGAGGAACTTACGAGGATCGAATTCCTTCGGGTTTTCGAAAAAGGCCTTGCGGATGGCGGCGGTCATTGCCAGGCGGAGGTCGGTATCGATATTCACCTTTGTGCAACCGATGCGGCGCGCGACTTCGATATCCGCTTCAGGAACACCAGCGGTGTCTTCGCCCATCTTGCCGCCGTATTTGTTGATCTCGCAGACGAGATCGTGCGGAACACTGGAGGCACCGTGCAGAACCAGTGGATAATCGCCCAGACCTGCTTCGGAAAGAGCTTGTTTGATGGCTTTGAGGCGTTCGAGGTCAAGGTGTTGTTCACCTTTGAATTTGTAAGCACCATGCGAATTGCCGATGGCAACGGCCAGGGAATCGCAGCCGGATTCTTTAACAAATTGAACAGCTTCTTCCGGGTTGGTGTAATGACCACTGGTGGAAAAATTGCCGCCTTCTTCACCTTCGTCGAACTGGGCGCCAACCAAGTGGCCGAGCTCAGATTCCACGACGCAGTTATGCTTGTGAGCGTATTCGACTACTTTGCGGGTGATCTCCACGTTTTTTTCGAACGGTTCGTGTGAAGCATCAATCATCACACTGGTGAAACCTTCATCGATGCATTCTTTGCAGAGATCAAAGGAATCGCCGTGATCGAGGTGAACTGCGATAGGAATGTGTGAAAGGCTGACGGCAGCTTCGATCAATTTCTTGAGGTAAACCGGGTTGGCGTATTGGCGGGCGCCTTTGGAGATCTGGAGCATGACCGGGGCTTTTTCTTCTTCACAGGCTTCGATGATCGCCTGAAGGAGCTCCATGTTGTTTACGTTGAAAGCACCGATGGCATATTTGCCTTTCAGAGCTTTAGCAAACAGATCAGTAGTATGAGTTAATGGCATAGTTTTGTAGAAGTTGCAGATGTTTCTGCGAAACGAGGGTGAAACTTAGTAGGGCGCACCTAAAAAGGGAAATGATTTTTATTCACAGGGGCGTGGGTGAAATTAAAGACTCGTTGTTCCCGGCACCATGTCAGGCTCGACCGGAGATCAACATGCCCGTTTGCACCGGAAAGCTCCAGCGGATGACATCTGCACCTCCAACTGATGCTTGCTGTGGCTTGAAACCGTTCGGATACCGACAGTTCACCTCCTGTCTCAACGGCTTCAGGCGCTCTTTCAGAGACCTTTCCACCTTTACAATACCACATGTTTCAACTGCTCCTAAGATCAAACCTTTTTCAGGAAAACCACGCGCGAAATGGCAATAATTACAGGCGGTTGACGGCGCTGTTTTAGTGCCTCGGGCTCAGCAGTGCTCCCAGTCACTTCGTGCAGACCGGTGTAAAACCATTTGCCGCCTTGTTCACGCCTGACATAAACCGGAATCGTACCCTTTGCTTCGGCAAGCTTGACTCCCCATTTGATAAGATCCTCTTTATTCCCAACCCAGATCTCAGCCGGATCGCTTTCGGCGCGCGGATGCCACATCAGGCCCACGCACACACCAAGAATGACGCCATCGCGGTGAATCACAAAATGCGGTGCGGCATATTCCCCACCCAAATGTTTGCGAATAGCATCGAATTCATAGCCTCCTCCAACGACGTGTGGCGGCGAGGCAGGTTGAGGCGCGGACGGTTGATCAGTCATTACCGGTAAACAAACAGGCGTTCCATTCGACGTCAACAGGCATTCGACGTTTAACTCGGAGTGAAGCGCATCCCCTTTTTGCAAAACATCGCAAGTTGTGGAGCGGAGCTGGCACCGGGACTGCACCAAAACTGGCAGACGGGATCCCCGGGGCCTACAATGCGTTTAGCCGTTCCATTATAAGCTGTGGGTTCACTGGGCGTTCCGCCTGATGTTCAGGAAATTCAGACGCACTGCAAGAAACTGAGATACGCTTGCAAAGACACTCTATCGATCTGAAGAATCCTGCGTGCGATCAATCAGGAACCAATCTTCCACTTTGGCCCTGGCCCAGGGTGTTTTCCGCAAAAATGTAAGACTCGATTTAACGTCCGGGTTGTAGAGAAAACAGCGGACCGGAATACGACGTCCCATCTCCGCCCATCCATAACGCTTCACCAAATATTTTATAATACTCTCCAGCGTCACGCCGTGCAGCGGATCGCGCGGATGCTCTCGTTTCTTTTGTGGAGCCGAAGCTTTTACCTCCGGCACGTTGTTAACGATCTTTGCTGAATCCTTTTCCGACTCGGATGACATAAGAATAACTAAGCTGGCGCAATCGTTCCATCAATGGCGGTAAGCAACTCGTGCAGGCCATGTCGGGTCACAGAAGAACAGGTGAAAATTTCCGGCAATGTCTCGAACCATTCCGCCATGGTCGCCTTGAAGGCTTCGACGTTCTCATGCACTTTCGCAGGCGATCCCTTGTCCGTCTTCGTGAACACCAGCACCAGGGGAACACATTGGCCGCCGAGCCAATGCACGAACTCCAAATCGATTTTCTGCGGAGGCAGCCCGGAATCGATCAGGACAAAAACGCCGGCGAGATTGTCCCGTTCTGTCAGGTATTCGTTCACCGCATCGTTGAACCTCGCTTTGTCATCCCTCGCGACCTTCGCAAATCCGTAACCCGGCAAATCAACGAGGCGCCACGTGTTGTTAATCATGAAAAAGTTGATCAACTTGGTGAAGCCCGGCGTATCTGAAACTTTGGCCAACCCTTTTCTCCCGGTAAGCGCGTTCAGCAACGAAGATTTGCCGACATTTGACCGACCAATGAAAGCGAACTCAGGCACTGCGTCCGGCGGACACGAGTCCAAATCGGGAGCGCTGCATTGAAAAACAGAGGAGGTAATTTTCATGATCTTAAAACTCTATTGGCCTGAAACTAAAAACCTTATTTATTTAGAACTCTCTCAACAACATGCGACGACGATATGCGTTGAGGTGCGGCGGAAGGCTAAGCCATTGGGCGCAGCCACGCAACCACGAGCACTGGCTGACCCAGGAGACCGGCCGCATCTCAATTTCTAAACACCGGGCAGAAACGGCGGCGGTCCCCCCTGCGAGTTCAGCGGCCGTCCCCGCCGGTTGTTCAGGAAATGGGATTCCCTGCGAGAAGTGAGGTGCGCCGTCAGGAAGTCACCGCCATCCTGAGAGGAAATTCTCCCCCAGGGAACCAGCCAAAGCTGCCAATTCTACTCCAAACAGTGGCGGCAACGCGGAGAGAACCGCTTCTTTCGACAGCATACAACCGCAGGGCACGGTGAGGCTCTCGGAAGAAAACCTTGAAACGGAGGCCATAATCGGATGGACTCTGGCTTGCCTGAGTCCAGTCAAAAATGAAAAGTTCGATTTCTCAACCCACGGTTAAAATGAAACTGTTCACAGTCGCAGCCACCGTTCTGCTCGGAACTCTTTTCAGTTCAATCACCACCGCGCAGATTAACACTGCGGCACCCACCATACGCCCCAACATTGTTTTCGTGCTGATGGATGACCAGCGCTGGGATGATTTCGGCTTTATGGGACATCCCTTTGCGCGCACGCCTCACATTGATCGCATCGCCCGGGAAGGCGTTCGCTTCAACAATGCTTTCGTTACCACCCCGCTGTGCTCGCCGAGTCGCGCCAGTTTTCTGACCGGCCAATACGCCCACACCCACGGCATCCTGGATAATGTCGCGCGCAATGAAGCGAGCCATCAACTCGTTACCTGGCCACGTCTCCTGCGCGAGGTCGGTTACACCACAGCTTTCGTTGGCAAATGGCACATGGGCAATGATGACACCCCGCGTCCTGGCTTCGATCATTGGGTGAGCGTCAAAGGGCAGGGCGAATATTTTAATCCGGAGCTGAACATTGACGGTAAACGCAAGCAGATCAAAAATGACTATATCACCGACGTTTTCACCGATTACGCCGTGGATTTCCTGAAGCGCGATTACGATCGGCCAATCTGTTTGTTTCTGGCCCACAAAGCGGTGCATCCTGATTTGACGCAAAATCCGGATGGCAGTTTGTCCGACCCGAGCGCCGGAAAGTTTACACCGGCGGAACGTCACCAGAAACTCTACGCAAACCAACCCATTCCGCGCCGCCCGAATTTTGGTGCGCCTAAAGCGAAGCCGGCTTTGCAACGTCCTCTCCCTGGATTGCCACCCTTGAGCGAGAAAACGGCGACGGATGACGAAACGGTGCGCAACCGGTTACGCATGCTGGCGGCGGTGGATGAAAGCGTTCAGCGCATCTTCGAAATCCTTGAAGACACTGGCAAACTCGATAACACGCTTTTCATTTTCACAAGTGATGGAGGTTATTTCTATGGCGAACATGGCTTGAGCGTGGAACGGCGTCTTGCTTACGAGGAATCGATTCGCATTCCCTTGTTAATGCGTTTTCCGAAGTTGATCCAACCGAGCACTGGGGTGGATGCGATGGTGCTCAATATTGACATCGCCCCGACGGTTCTCGAACTTGCCGGAGCAAGGATCCCGATGCAGATGCAGGGCCGTTCGCTATTGCCGATTTTGCAAGGCAGCCAGGTTTCATGGCGCCAGTCTTTTCTGATCGAGTACTTCTCGCAAACCGACAACGTTTTTCCGCGCGTGCAGAACCTTGGCTATCAGGCGGTGCGCACCGATGGTTGGAAATACATCCACTATACGAACATTGATAACGCAGATGAACTTTACGATCTGCGTCGGGATCCGTACGAGCAGAAGAATCTTTTCTGGGAGCCGGGCGCACAAGGTCCGCTCCTGAAGATGCAGATGGAACTGGTGCAGCAGGTGAGAGAAACCAACTGAGGTTACGTTTCGAGTTCCCTCTCTATTCAGACGCCGCTTTCAGCAATGGAGGCGGCGGCGTTATTTTAATTTCAATCCCCATTTCCAGGACTTTCCCATTCGGGATAAACCTCGGGACGAATTTCACCACGCCGGATCAGTTCCTGTAGATCGCGGATAATCGTTTTCCGGGCAACCCGAAATTTGCGGGCCAGGGCAGAAATGTTCGGGCGGGTTTTTGATTTGCCCACCAGTTGCTTGAGTTGCGTTTGTCGGCTTAAACGATCGGTGGAACGGCTTAGCAATTCGATCGCATCGATGCGCTTGGAACGTTCCAACGCTTCGAACTGCCGAATCACCTCTGTCTCGCCGCATTCGTTGAGTGCCGTGGCGACTGTCTTTTTTAATTCGTAAATATCAACCGGCTTGGGCAGGCAGAAGTGGGCGCGCCGGGGACCTTGCAGCGCATGAATCTGTTGATGCACCTCGAGCGCGCCGGACACGACTATAATCGGAACAAAAGGGAGCAATTCTTTTAGCTCCGGCAGAAAATCCAACCCTCGTTCACCTTTGTCGAGAATGTGGTCGAGAATGATGAGATCCGGAGGGCTGTGGGCGGCCAGGAGCAACGCATCGCTTCCAGTGGTTGCCCTGAACAATTGATACTTCGCCAATGCATCCTCGTAGATTTCATATTGGAAATCGTCATCTTCAATTATGAGGACGGCTTGTTGTTTCATGGTTTGTTTTTTTAATTGTGGATTCGACAGAATTCGAGTGTTGGGGAATCTCCGCGCCGTCCCGGGAATCTATTGGAGTATCCGCTCCTGAGTTTTTCACCGGAATAATAACTGTAAAGGAACTGCCTTTGCCGAGAACTGATTCAACGGACAAACCGCACCCCATCTCTTTGGCCAACTCATAAGCCATGGAGAGACCAAGCCCTGTTCCGCGACGTGATGATAAAGCTTTTGTTGTGAAGAACGGCTCAAAAACCCGCGGCAACATCTCCGATGAAATGCCGCAACCGCTGTCGCATACTGAAATCGCGACGTAATCCTGGGCCTCTTCGGGCAAGAGCACCGGGTTCGGCGGTAACTCACGAGCCTGCGCCACGCGGATTTCTATTTTGCCTTTTCCATCCAGCGCATCGGCAGCATTAAAAATAAAGTTCAATAAAATCTGCTGAATCAAATTCGGTGACTTAAAAACATCCGGCAGAGATTGCGACGGGGTGAACATCACTTGGATGTCGCGTTCGAACCGATCGCCAAGAAGTTTGATCGTGTCCGATATGAGGCGGTTCAGATCGCACCGCGCCGCGTCGTTATCAGCAGGCCGGCTAAACCCGAGCATTGCCTTGATGACTTCGGAGCCCTGCTCCACGGCTGTTTTGATGCGTTCGGTCCGGATCTTGATTTTCGTGCGGTCGCTAAGATTCGCTTCAATGATTTGTGCAGACCCTTTGATGATAGAGAGAATGCTGTTGAAATCATGTGCAACACCGGCGGCGAGAGCGCCCAGGGCAGTCATTTTCTGGCTGTGCAAAAGCTGCGCATTGGCTTGTTCCAACTGTTTGGTTCGGAGCGCGACAATCTTTTCAACCTCAGCGTAACTGCGCTGCAATCGCCGATGACGATTAAATGCGAGGCTGGCAAAGAACACCGCCACCCCCAAACCAGCCAAAGTAATAAGCACCAACCGGGTTTCCTGGTACCAGGGAAGTCTCACCTCGAAGTCGAGCAGGGCAGGTTGAGGATCAATGTTCCGGTTCCGATCCATCGCCCGCACCTGGAAATAATGTGTCCCTGCAGAAAGATTGTGAAATGACACCGTCCGTTCTGGCGAGAATGGCGACCATTCCTTCTCGTCCAGGCGATGGGAGAAGAGCAATTGCTCTGGAGTGGTGACCTTCCATCGGTCCGCACCACCGAAAGAGATCGTCACAGAGTCCTCCTGGCCAGTTTCAATCTTAGTGATAAAGCTGCGCGGTTCATCCATATCTGAGCGGGGGAGAAAAATGGCAGCACCCCTTGTGGCGCCAGCCCAGATTTGCCCGGTGCGATCTTCAAACACATCAGTGATCGCATTGGAGGGCAATCCGTCTTGAGCAGCATAGTCAGTCCACTCCCCCTGCTGGAAACGAAAAAGACCACCATTGGAAGCCACCCATACAATACCGTCGCGACTTTGGGTGATGGCGTTTACCCGGTCAAACCCGGTCCGCAAAATACCCCAGGTCTTGCCATCGAATTCCCAAATTGAATCACGTGTTCCACACCAGATTTTTCCATTGTTCATTTCAACGAAGCAAGTTGCCCATTCAGGAGCAGAGTCGATTTCTGCCAACTGCCAATTCCCTTTCGTATAGCGTGCAAGCCCAGAATCAGAGCTGAGCCACATCTCTCCGACAGTTGTCGCAAATAGAATCAGCAATCCGGTCTTTGCCGGGAAGGGAGGCTCCGGAAACTCAGCAGCGGAAAAACGCTCACCATCAAAGACCTCCAGACGCAATGTCTCCTCAGTTTCCATGACTTGCACACATAGATTTCTATTCCCCAACAAACCGAGTGGTTTCAATGGCGCCCCTGAGGGATGTCGCCTGGTGGAGTATGTTCTGGCGACTGGATCAAGACACAGAAGGTTTCCATCCACGCCGGTGACGAGTTTCCCGCTTTTAAGAGGAAAGATGAATTCGCCTGACCTGAACGGTTGCTCCGGAATTTCAGGAAATGGGAGGGAATGCCATGTTTGGCCCTGGCGAACAGTTACTCCTTCCGCTGAGGCCATCCAGATTGACCCGTCGCTACGTTCTCCAATCGAGCGAATAGAAGATACATTGGGACGCAAACCTGTCGGCGATTGCCAGAGCGCCGGCGAGTGACGCAGCAAACCTTCCGATGTGGCCAGCCAGAAAACTCCATTCGCCTCTGTGGCTACATCAAAAAACTGAATGGCCGGAACGTCGCGGTCTTCCCCCCAGGTTCCGTCCCATTCCTGCCGCAAAAGCGAATTGATGCTCACTGCCCAAAACCTGCCATCAGGAGTTTTCCACGCCTGTCGAATGCGATGATTTCCAGGCGACACGGTGAACCAGCTTTCTCCATCAAAATGAACAATAACTTTGCGCCCGGTCGCAGTTGATTCAGCCACCGCAGTCAAACCGCCGGCATCGTCCGCGAAAGCCTGCTGCAAATCCTGCGCTTCTAGTGCCGGATCGATCAGAAATTCTTCCCACACACTTTCGTCAGTGATGCGCTGGCTGCTGGCGAGCCGCAAAATTCCGTGTTTCCCGATGATCCAAAAGGTTCCATCCCGGCCAAGTGTCATATCGGAAAATTTCTCTAACCGGGTCTGGCTCACATGGCGAAGCGTCTTTGTTTCGGATTGAGGCGGCCATTCATTCTTGAATTCCATCAATTGATCGAACAGCAAAAAAAGAACATGCCCCTGTCTGAGCGGGATAATCGGGATGGACCGGACATTGCGAATCATGGTGGTCTGGAATTCCTGGCGGATCTCATCAACAGGATATCTGATCCACATCCCATTTTTAAATTCCTGCAACCCCTCCGTATGCGCTGCCCAGAGCTGGCCGGAGCGGCTTTCATGGATGCGATAGGCGCCGCGGTGCGGCCCGGGAATCGTTCGCGTTCGATACCCATTTAAATGGCTGACCGCGTCAGCATCGAAATGCTTCACCCAAACGTTTGATCTCTGGCCGACGGAAACGGAGGTAACGAAGGATTCAGCAAGCCCGTCAGAAACCTTGAAGGTGCGCCAATCAGACGATCTTTGCGCCCAGGCAGAAATTGCCGTGGCAAATGCGAGTACCAAAATGATCCCACGAACTTTCCGCATCGGTAACAAAGTATCCGGCAAGCCGAAGCCACACGCAATCAAAAGCCCGAATGTGCGTACAGAAGCCCAGAGAAAAACCTGCAAGCAAAACCTAAACCAAAGAAGGCGTTCACTTTCCAGTGAACGCCTTGTCTAAACTTGGCTCGTTAAGTTTAAATGGAGACCTGCGAATCGGAATCGCGCAAATCGAGATACTCCACAATTTTTGCCACACATTCCTGCACCGTCAGTTCATCGGTGCGAACTTCCAACTCCGCTTTTTCCGGTGCTTCGTAGGGAGCAGATATCCCGGTGAACTCCTTGATCTCGCCAGCGCGTGCCTTGGAGTAGAGACCTTTGGGATCGCGCTGTTCGCAAACTTCCAGCGGAGCGTTGACGAATACTTCGATGAATTGTCCAGCAGGGACGAGTTGGCGCACCAATTCACGGTCTTCGCGGTAAGGCGAGATGAATGCCGTGATGCAAATCGCGCCAGCATCAGCCACCAATTTCGCCACTTCACCGATACGGCGGATATTTTCTTTACGATCTTCCGGTGAGAAACCGAGGTCTTTGTTCAACCCGTGACGAATGTTGTCACCGTCCAAAATGTAAGTGTGTTTGCCGAGATTAAAGAGCTCGCGCTCCAGATCGACAGAAATAGTGCTCTTACCGGAACCGGACAAACCCGTGAGCCACACCACATACCCGGAATGGCCATTACGCACGGCGCGTTGCTGAGGGGTCACTTTGCCGTCACTCCAAAAAATGTTTCCGCTCTTGTGCAGGGAATCGGAGGTGCGACGCGGATAGTTGTCGGCAGCAATGATTCCACCGCCGCTCACATCGAAACCATCCACAATCACAAAACGACCTGTCGGGATAATTTCAGAATGTGCATCGAATGCGACAGGACGCTTGGTGCGAAGGGTTAGTTCAGCCACTTCATGCCTGCCGATCGCGAGTTCTTTGCCTTCACGATGAATTGTTTCCAGGGTGGAAGCATCAATGATCTTTTCAATGTCATCGATGTGACACTCAACTTCCTGGGTTCCAAGTTTCAGCTTGTAGGGTCTCCCCTTTTTGAACGGAGCCCGGCCAAGCCAAAACAAGCGCGCTTTGAACTTCGTAAGTTCATATGGAGGCGCAGTTTCCAAAGCAGCAACAGCGCCACGTTCCACAAAAATCTGTTCAGTCAGGGTGATGCCAATGGATTCGCCAGCCTGGGCAGAATCGCTTTGCGGCGCGCTCCAACGCTCGATCGTCTTGACGGTCGAGACCTTGTTGCTGGGAGCAAAGAGCAATTTGTCACCGACCTTGATGGAACCAGCTTCAACGCGACCCGCAAGGATGCGGCGTTCATCAAAACGATAAACGTCCTGAATCGGGAACCGAAGCGGTTGGTTCAAAGGACGATCGGTCACCTCGAATTGATCGAGAATGTCAACGACTGTAGAACCATTCCACCAAGGCATCTTGTCGCTTTTGGTGGCAATGTTCTGGCCGTGATAAGCGGAGATTGGAATAAAAACTTTTGGCGTAACCCCAACCGTCGTCAGGAATTCCCGATATTCCTTCTCGATTTCATCAAAACGTTCCTGCGAATAGTTCACCAGGTCCATCTTGTTCACGAGCACAGCGATTTGGCGGATGCCGAGCAGGTTCAGCAAATAACCGTGACGACGAGAATTTTCCTGGATGCCTTCGTTGGCATCGATGAGGAGCAGGGCGGCTTCAGCATTGGCCGCGCCGGTCACCATATTCTTCAAAAACTCTTTATGACCCGGGGCATCGATGATGACGTATTGCCGTTTTTTGGTGCTGAACCAGATTTGCGCGGTATCAATCGTGATGTTCTGGTCGCGTTCAGCCTGGAGCCCGTCCATGAGGTTGGCCCATTCAAAGGGCACACCGCGGGTTTCAGCAATTTTCTTCAACTGGTCGAGCTTACCATCCGGGAGCGAGCCGGTGTCGTTGAAAAGTCGTCCGACGAAGGTTGATTTGCCGTGGTCAACGTGACCAACGATAACGATCTTAAGTTGTTCAGAGGGTGCTGATAAACCTTTCATAAATTCTGTTCCTTTAACGATTTTATCGCGAATGAATACAGTGCGGATCACATATAACCATCGCGGCGCAGTTTCTCGAATGCATCTTCGCTCTCCTTATCCTGAGCGCGGCCGGAACGTTCTGAAATTTTCGTAGTGCGAAGTTCCTGGATGATTTCTGCTACGTTGCTGGCGTTTGATTTCACCGGGAATGTGCAAGGGTAGCAACCCAGGCTGCGGTAACGTTCGCCCTTTTCGTTCGCGTAATACAGTGGACTGACCGTGATGTTTTCGCGCTCGATGTATTCCCAGACATTCAGTTCGGTCCAATGGAGCAACGGATGGATGCGGATGTGTGTTCCCTTTTCGTAATCAGTCTTGAACTGGTCCCACAATTCCGGCGGCTGATCTGCGACGTTCCACTCCATGTTTTTGTCGCGTGGACTGAAATAACGTTCTTTGGCGCGGGTCGGATCTTCGTCGCGGCGCACTCCGACGATCACACCGGTGTAATTGTGCTTATCGAGAACAGCTTTCAAGCCATCCTTCTTGAGCATCCCGCAGCATTCGACGCGGGTGGCTTTTCCATTCGGATAAGTGCGACCTTCATCGAGCACTTCCTTATTTTGCCCAACCACGAGTTGAAGATTCCAATCTTTCACAAGCTTATCACGGTACTCGATCATCGAAGGAATTTTGTAGCTCGTATCCACGTGAACCAGGGGAAATGGCACGTGGCCGAGAAACGCTTTGCGCGCGAGCCAAAGCAGCACGGTGGAATCTTTGCCAATGGACCAAAGCATCGCGAGGTTTTCAAATTTGTTGAACGCCTCGCGCATGATGTAGATGCTCTGGTTCTCAAGTTTGGATAGGTAGTCCATAGTTTAGGAAATCGCCTGTAAGGTTAGATCTGAAAATCAACTTTCTTCGACATGAAGGTGTGAATGCCGCACTCCACTTTATTGAACCCAGTCCAGCGGCCCGCTCGTTCGTTCTCGCCCGACCCGGATTTCTGGGTGCATGGAGCGCAACCGATGGAGCGATAGCCCTGGTCGTGCAACGGGTTGTAAGGAATCTTGTGTTGCTGGATATACTTCCAAACATCTTCCCTCGCCCAGTTTGCCATCGGGTTTAGTTTGATGATGTCTTTACCCGCCGCTTCATCGAAGGCGTAGAGCTCAATGATACCAATGCTGGAGCGCGTGTCCGATTGTTGGCGGCGCAGACCGGTGATCCAGCAATCCAGATCGCTCAACTTGTCGCGCAACGGCTGCACTTTACGCATCGCGCAGCACAAATCCGGATTGGTTTTCCAGAGTTCAGGTCCCTGCGCCTCCTCCTGCTGTTCAACGGTTAAATCAGGAACCAGCGACTCGATTGAAAACCCAAAAAAGCCTTCCAAACGCTTCTTTAAATCCAGCGTTTCAGGGAAAAGCAATCCGGTGTCCAACGTAAAAACTGGAAACTGAAGTCCACACTCTTTAGCAATGTGCATCATCACCAGGCCAGCCCCCTGGAAGCTGGTGCCAATTCCGGCGCGCTCACCGAATTGTTTCCAACTCCACGCCAGGATCTCCGCAGTGGACGAAACGTTAAACGCCTCATCCAACTCGCTGATAGCAGTTGGCGTAAACGCCAACACTGGCTGGGCTGCAATCATATTAAAACCAGTCGGCACGTTGGCTTAGCTTTGAGCAGGAACCGTTTCTTTCCACAAAACGCGCTCAACCCAATCACCGAAACGTTCGCCACTGGCCCGCTCGCTCGAGTAGCGTGAAAAGAGGGGACGAAGTGCGCTCTCGATCTCGTCGTTCTTCACGTTTTCTTTGAACAACTTGTTCAAACGGGTGCTCGCTTCATTACCGCCCAGGTAGAGCTGATATTTGTTGGGTGCGCGACCGACGAAAGCAATTTCCGCCATGTAAGGACGAGCGCAGCCATTGGGGCAACCGGTCATGCGAATGACAATTTCTTCGCCAGCCAGGTTAGTCTCGGCCAGCAAGCCCTCAATGCGGGTGATGACTTCCGGCATGACCCGTTCCGATTCCGACAAAGCCAGACCGCATGTCGGCAAAGCCGGGCAGGCAATCGAAGCCAGACGTATCGCAGACCCTTGATTTTCCGTGGCGATCTTGTGCTCCGCGAAAAGTTTATTGATGCCATCGCGCTGTTCAGGCTGGACGTTCGTCAGAATTAAATTCTGCGAGGGGGTTAACCGAACTTCCGGACGAAATTCAGCCACCACTTTCCGCAAAGCCGTCTTAAGCTGCCAGGTTTCTGTGTCCTTGATGCGACCATTTTCCACGAACAATGTGAGGAAATATTTTCCATCGAGCTGTTTGTGCCAGCCGTATTGATCCCCCTGTTTCGTGAATTTGTAAGGACGTGCCGTCTCCAATTTGTATCCAAGACGGGTTTCCAGTTCGTTGCGGAACCATTCCACACCGCGCTCTTCGATCACATATTTTAAACGAGCATGTTTGCGGTTCGTGCGATCCCCGAAATCGCGATGCACAGTGAGAACACCTTTGGAGACTTCGATCAACTGTTCCGGCGTAATGAAGCCGAGCAAATCGCCCACGCGAGGATAGGTTTGCGCGTTCCCATGGCTCATCCCGAGACCGCCCCCAACGATTACGTTATAACCAAGGAGTTGATCTCCTTCGACAATCGCCACGAAACCGAGGTCATTCGTAAAGACATCCACGTCATTCAAGGGCGGAATTGCGAACGCAACTTTGAACTTTCGCGGCAGGTAGGTTTTGCCATAGAGCGGATCAACGAACGTTTTGTTTTCTTCCGCCAGGTTGAGCTCAACTCCTTCGACCCAGATCTGATGATACGCTTTGCTCTGGGGCAGGAGGGCGTTCGAAACGTCCCTGGCATGTTGCTGCACCAATTCGATGACCGGGCTGGTTGCCGGAGTCGGGGCGGCCATGACATTGCGGTTTACATCGCCGCAGGCAGCAATAGTGCTGCACATGGAATCGTTGATTTTCTTCATTAACGGCCCGAGTCCGCTCTTCACAACTCCATGAAACTGAAAACTCTGGCGGGTGGTAATGCGCAAAGTGTTATTGGCATAGCGGCAGGCAATGTCGTCAAAGGCAATGTATTGATCTGCCGTGACGATGCCGCCCGGCAACCGACCGCGAATCATAAACTGATAAGTCTTGCCAGTCTTGCGCAGATCCCGGTCATCACCCTGGTAGATGCCATGGAACTTCAGAAACTCGTAATCGTCCTCTGAAAAGCGATCCACGTTCGGATCATTCAATGTGGATAGAATATTGCCGGAAAGTGTCGGAGAATTCTCCTTTAACCCCTCGTTACGTGTAGGCGGCTTGCCGACAGGAGCGGCTTCTGGGTTGTTCTCACTGTTAATCATAAGTTATCCAATTATGTTACTTATTTTATTCGGGGTTTGCGGATTGTCAATGGCATTCTCTTTGGCAGAAAGAGCAGCAATCATCGGTTAGGCTTTACCGGATGACAAACGAATTTTGAGAGTAAAGCCGCCGGTTACCGAAAGAATGGGTTCGTTTTGCCCTTCTGCTTACCTGCACCCCTTCCGCACCCAGAAGGGCGAACAACACCCCAACTTGACGACAATTTCAAAATTTAAGAGTGGCCAACACACCCGTGTAGTCGTCGTTGCTGCAGTTTCAAAGTGGACAACACACCGTGCGGACGTCGTTGCTGCAGTTTCAAAGTGGACAACACACTGTGTGGACGTCGTTGCTGGCGTTTCAAAGTGGACAACACACTGTGTGGACG
>JACDHS010000032.1 GCA_013820875.1 Verrucomicrobiota bacterium
GTGGTCAACACACTGTGTGGTCGTCGTTGCTGCAGTTTCAAAGTGGACAACACACTGTGTGGGCGTCGTTGCTGCAGTTTCAAAGTGGACAACACACTGTGCGGTCGTCGTTGCTGCGGTTTCAAAGTGGGCAACACACTGTGCGGTCGTCGTTGCTGCAGTTTCAAAGTGGGCAACACACTGTGTTGTCGTCGTTGCTGGAGTTTTAGAATGGACAACACACTGTGTCGGCGACGTTTTGGGAACCACAAAGGCAATAAACCCTTATAATCCCCGCTTTTTAGTCCGGAGCACCGTGATTTTCGATTGCTCGAAAGCAATTTCCCTGAATTTTGGCTGGGAAAATTCTGTTCGCAAAAGGGAGCTTCGTCGTGAGGTCAGGACATTAGATTTAATCATAAGTGATCTACTTATGATACGCGAAATCAACGGGCAAACGGGGAACCCCTGCCCTACGTGGCGCATTCCACTGAGGGAAGCAGCTAAAGGAAAACCTGCCTTCGCAATGCGCCTCACTGCTAATTGTTGCCGAGACTCAGTTTTGCTAATCTGGAGCAGGAATGGGCGCAAGACGACAAAGGGAAACGTTTGTAAAACTCACCGGTTGGGTCAGTCTATTTGTCTGGTTAATGGCCTTCGTCCATTGCTCCTCGCTCTGCCTTCTCAACTGCGCTCCCTTTGAGCAGGCTCAGCAAGCCGAATACTCCCATGAAGGTTGCGATGGGCATTCGTCAGATTCCGGCGGCGCCGAAGGATGCAGTGACGCTTTTTGCAATGCGGCTAAATCAGCCTACGTTTCTTTTCCTCAAATCACTTTTCTCAAATTTGTTTCCGCAGCTATCCCGGATTCGGTGATCGGCCAAATGCACGAACTGCCTGCCCGCCTCATTTCACGCCAACCGCCTGACAGTTTTTTGTTTCTCAGGCCCGTGGTGTATCTTGACGCGGCGAACCAAAGCCACGCACCCCCGCTCTCCTGCTGATCGGACTCGTATCTGGTCACCACTTCTGCTCGCACCTGCGCTTGTGCGCAGGTTTCATCCAAAACCTAAATCTCTCAAACAACAAGATCCTGGCGGTTTCTTAACCACTTGCCAGGAAAAGGAATCAATCTTATGAGCCGTTTAACAGCTTTGGAAATTTCTCTCAGACACGGAGTTTGTTCATCGCCGGGATGCGCCATCTGCGCCGAGCTCCCGATGGAGAATGTCGCCGGTTACCTGAATCAGATCGGGTTCCACGTCCGGGATTACAGCGACGACCACAAAACCGCGTTCGGTTTTGTCGAAGTGCTTGAAGACGAAGAAACCTGTTCCCGCCTGCTGAAGAATCAGAACTCATCTCCAGAAGGCCGGACACCAGCCCTGAACCCGATGTCAAACACCAAGGAAAGCTGGAGATCGCCATGAACGAGGATGAAACGCTGATCATGCACCGGCTGCATCAATTCTCAGATGGATATGCCGCCAGGGATATTCCCGCCGTACTCGCAACGTTCAGCCGCAACCTGGATGCCACCGTCGTCGTCGGCAGCAGTTCTGACGAACCTCTCCTGGGGTTGGATGCCATTCGTAAGCGGCTTATGCAGGAATTCCGCCAGCAGGATCATCTGCGGCTACACGCCCGATGGATGAACCTGAACATCGTCGGAACAGTTGCCTGGATCACTGCCTTGTCAGAAGCCATGTCCCCTTTGATTGAAACGCCGCTGACCAGCCGGCTCACTGCCGTTCTCCTGAAGGAATCGGACGGCTGGTTTATCGCTCATCTCCATTTCTCTTTTCCTTTGCTGCCCGTGGAAGGGAACAGAGTTCAGCCGATGCCAGAATACACGAGAGCATCCATGGAAAGATCCGCATATGAGGGGAAGTTTCCTCGTCGCCGCATCCATACAACAAACCGAATGAAAGGATAAACTTATGCCACACGAAAAATACGAAGACTGCATACAAGCCTGCAACGAATGCGCCACCGCCTGCGATCACTGCGCCAGCGCCTGCCTCACGGAAGACAATGTCAAAATGATGACCCGCTGCATCAGCCTGGACCTGGATTGCGCGGGCATTTGTCGCCTGGCAGCCGGAGTGATGTCACGAGGTTCTGAACTCGCGCCGGAATTCTGCCGCTTGTGCGCCGAGATCTGCCGCCGTTGCGGTGAAGAATGCCGCAAACATGATCTGGACCACTGCCAGATATGCGCTGATGCCTGTGATGAATGCGCGGAAGAATGCGAAAAAATGGCAACCGAAGCTGTTCACTGAAAAGTTTAATGCCACATCAGCCTTGGGTTTGAGGTGACTCAGCCTCAACCGGGCTGATTGGCAGTTTGTTGCGAATCAGGAGACAGCACCCGGAAGTTCAATCCAAAAGGAACTGCCGTGACCGGCTTTGGATTCCACACCGATCGTGCCACTCATTCGTTCCACTCCCTTTTTCACGAGGGCGAGGCCAATGCCGGTTCCGGAATATTCGCTGCGATGCAATTGCTGAAAGATTTCGAAGATCTTCTCCTGGTGTTCTAAAGCGATGCCGATTCCATTGTCTTCAAACCAAAGTCGCACCCTGTCGCCAATCCGTTCGGATCGGATTCTGACTGTGGGTGTAGTCCCGTCCGCGACAAACTTAAAAGCGTTGGAGACCAGGTTAAGGAGAACCTGGTTAAGAACGCTGGCATTGGCGACAACGGGTGGAAGCGGTTCCTGCACTTGAATGGTCGCCTCACTTTTTTGCATCTCACTGTGGAGGTCGGCCAATACTTTGGAGAGGACTTCTTCCACGTTGACCGTTTCCAATGGAATTTCCTGTTGGGCCAGCCGGCCGTAATCCAAAATATCGCTGACCAGGCGATCCATGCGCACTGCACTCCTCCGGATGCGTTCCAGGTATTCCACCCCCTCGTCATCCAGTTTACTTTTGTAATCCTGCAACACGGCCTCGGAAAAGCCGCTCATCGCCCGCAAAGGCGCGCGAAGATCATGGGCAATACTGTAGTTGAAAGTTTCCAGTGAATGGATCGTTTGCTGAAGTGCAGCGGTGCGTTCGACGACAGTATGCTCAAGCTTTTCCGCCCAGCGTTTCTGTTCATCCATATCTGTGCAGGTGCCAAACCAGCGAACAACTTCCCCTTGCTCATCTTTGATCGGCAACGCGCGGATCATATACCAGCGGTAGTCACCGCGCTCTCGATCGGGAAATCGGCATTCAAACTCAAATGGTTCATCCGTGCTGACGGAATGCTTCCATGCCTTGATGCACTTTGGATTATCTTCCGGATGCAGCAGCGGAATCCAGCCTTCCGGCGCAGAGCTTTGATTCAAACCGGTCAGTTCGAACCAGCGCTTGTTGTAATAATCCACGCGCCCATCCGCTCGCGCCGACCAAACGACTTGCGGCATGGCATCGGCGAGTTCCCGGAAACGTGATTCGCTTTCAAGCAAAGCCAGTTCCGCGCGTTTGCGTTCCGTTATATTGTGAGTCACTCCGGCAAGGTGCAATGGGGCGCCGGCTTCGGAGTAGGCAACTCTGCCGTTGGAATTGATCCAGCGAATCTCTCCATTCGGAATCGTGATGCGATATTCGGCGTGATAATCGGTTCCGCTTTTGATCGAACGATTCATGGAACGCACCATCCGATCCCTGTCCTCGGGATGGATCATCTTCATCAGGACATCGAAAGTGATTTCATCTTTCGGCTGCAATCCAAAGTTCGCTTTACATGTATCAGACCAGACGACCACTTTTGTCCTCAAATCCATTTGCCATGTCCCCAGGCCACCAGCTTTCAAGACAAACTCCAGGTGCTGCTTGCTTTCGCGGCTTTCCTGCAACAAATCGCGAACCATGTACTGGCGTTGACGGAACCGCAGGACGACTTCCAACGTGCTGATCAATGTGCTGGGACGAAAAGGACGTTCGATCAACGTGACGTTCCCGCTGGGACCGAAGACACTCAACTGGCGCAAATGCGTCTGGCTCGCCTCTCCGCCACTGGTGATGATCGCCACCGGAATATCGGACCAGGAAGGTTGATTGCCCAGTGTTTGAACCAGCACAGCCACTGACGCGCTTCCGATGGCTTCTTCAGCCAGGAGAACCGCTCCACAACCCTGATTCACCCGGTGGCAGAGATCGTACATGTCACAGCACACTTCAGCGTGCAAACTGGCTTGCCTCAGGAAGCCCACGGTCAGGGCTGCATCATTCGCAGTAGGCGCGAGAACCAGAATTCGTTTTTCGCCTTCGACGTTGAACGCCGCTGCGATACCCGGACGACGGATATCGGAGGTCTTGGAAATGCTCAACCTTTCGATCATCAACACCTTTGTTTTGCTTCGGACTCGGCTTCAACAAGAGGCACGCCGGTAAGCACTCCTTGAAAATCGATCAAAGGCTGGCCGACATGAATGCCGTCGTCCGCGATAGTCATTTCACGAATGGTGCGTTCGTGGTTGCCACTCCTCTTTTTGATCATTGAAATCGCCTGCCTGACCGATCCTTTCGACTCGAAGAATCGGAATAGCAACACCGTGTCTGCAAGATAGGTGAGGTCAACCGCGGATTCCATGGAACCTATAACTCCGCGTTGCGCGAGCACCATCAGTGTCACAATCCCCTGTTGGTTCAAGAAGGAGAGTAATTCGTGCAATTGAAGATTAAGAAATCGTTCCCCAGGCATTGCATTGAGATACCCATTGATACTGTCCAGGATCACCATGCGGGTCTCTTCGGAAGCGGCCTTGCGAATTCGATGCGCCATTTCACCCGGGGATATTTCCGCGGGATCGATTTGCTGGATTCGAATCAACCCGCTTTTAATATGCGGCCTCAAATCCATCCCCAACTGGGATGCGCGGTGCAGAAGCGTTCCCATTGTCTCATCGAAAATGAAAAAAAGCGTTTTTTCACCACGTTCAGCAGCCGCAAATGCGAATTTCATGGTTAAGGTCGATTTACCTGTCCCAGGCGGCCCCATGAACATATTGCTGGTGCCGCGATCCAACCCGCCGCCCAACAAAGCGTCGAGTTCAGAAATGCCACTCGAAAACACCTCCCGCTTGAAGTCGGCATGATGTTCAGCAGCAACCAGGCGCGGGAAAACAACCATCCCCCCTCTCTTGATGGCGAAGTCGTGATTCCCCTCGCGGAAGTGCAGTCCCCGGACCTTGACGACATTCAACTGCCGCCGCGAGACACCGTAATCCGGAGTGGAGCGCAGCAGCGTGATAACACCATGCGCGATGCTTTCCAACGGACTGTCCTGTGCGCTTGCGGTCCGGTCATCGAGAAAGAGCACCGTGCATTGATGGGCGGCGAAATATTGTTTGAATTGCAGAATCTGTTTTCGATACCGGAGCGATGTCTCGGCCAGCAACCGCATCTCGGAAAGCGAATCGAAAACCAGTCGTTGCGGTTTGATTCGTTCCACCTCATCGAGCAACACCTGGGTGCGCCGGTTTAACTCGACGTCCGATGGATGGAAAAAGGTCGTGTTAGTGTCTTCGTTGATCGTTGCTTCAAGGGCGGAAAGTTCAAACAGGTGAAGTTTATCCAGGCTCCAGCCGTGTGACTTTGCCACCTCCAGCAATTCCTCTTTCGTTTCAGAAAACGTGATATACAGGCCGGTTTCATTGTTTTTTACTCCTTCGAGTAAAAATTGCAGCGCCAAAGTGGTCTTGCCGACGCCTGGGTTTCCCAAGATCAGATAGAGTCTGTTCCGAGGCAATCCACCGCAGAGAACGTCGTCCAATCCCTCCACTCCTGTCGCGCAAGCTGACTGATTTAATGTAGCTCCGTTACTCATTTTGAATCTTCGTTAGAACGCGTTTTAATATGTCTTACAAACAGGCAACGCGCCAATGGAACGGAGTGGATCACCCTTACGTTTCCATCCGAATCTCGCCCTGTAGCAAGACTCAAAACCGACTTGCAAAAACTATTGGGTTGTTTACAGGCTGTCCATAGGGCACCGCATAGGGGCATTGCTGAATATGAATCAAGTGTCTGCCTCAGGAAGAATGAACCAGAAGGCGACAGGAGGAAAATTTCAGCAGTACCCAAATGAATGGCTGAAGGCGGGAAATTAGTAGTAGCCCGCCGCCACGGGCTGGAAAAACAGAACTATAGAGTCGATTTGCCGCTTTGCGGAAGGGCCCGTGTCCACCCATTTTCAGACAGGCTCTTAGATCTGCTGCGGCAACTGCATCAAATCGAATCTTCCACGATTGAACGCCCAGCCATAAGTCCGATGGAACCCCAACGAAATGACTCCTGCCGCTAAAATACAGAGTGCTGCATACCCGTCGTTCTCAAGGAAGAGGGAGGCACCGGCGAGCCCGAGAAAGACGATTACCGCAAATGCGAACCCCAAGACACCAAGCATAGACAGGTAACCAGACCGACTTGTGTCGTTGGTGCCAGAGCTGAAGAAAAAAACGGCTATTGCGGGTTGTGCGACAAATAGCAGGCACAACGCTTTTGCAGTTATCTCTGCACCCTGGTGCCAACCATAATTGTATAAGACAGCCGTCGCGATTCCATAGACAAAAACAAGTGGCGCAAAGGCCAGCAACCGGATGCAGTTCAGCTTGATAATGATTTGGGAAAGCTCGTGATAGCTCAGCGGAAACCCACTGTACCACGGCACGTTGGTTCCACTGAAGAACGAGGGAGTGAACGCTCGACCCAAAGGATTCGTGAGCGACAGAAAACGCGCGCCAAGGATGTAGGTGCCGACAAAATATAAAATAATGGAAGGTCGCCAGGATGATTCCCGGACAAAAATTGTCGCGATCACGAGAACGGAAACCAGGATGGCGGCCCCGCGCCATCGTGCTGACCAGGCGGTTTCGTCCATGGCGAACCTGGCAATCATGCGCTGACGCGCATTGAAACCACGCATCAATAACCGTTCGAACCACGGGAGTTCATCCGGCGCATCGTCCGTTAAGAAGGTCCGTTGCCGAATATCGTCTAGAATCTCGGTGGGACCGACCGCGTATCCCGGACCTGCCGCGGCTCTTAGGGGCACCTCGTCGTCATACTCATTTGAGGAATCCGTCGCTTCGGTCGGTTCTGCCAGGCAAAAACCCTGCCGCAAACGGAGCAGGGCAAAACGCACGGAATAAGAGAAGGCCGCGACCAATCCAAATGCGCCAAGCGCAATCAAATAGTTTTTTGAGTGAAAACTTTCGATTACCAGCGTGAGCCATCCCGGAGGTATTATCCAATAAGGAGTGTCAGCTAATTTCAAAACGAAGCCGATGACGGCAGGACTCAAGAACTCATGTGTGATCATTATCACGAACAAACCCAGGCCACCCGAGACCACCACTGCCCCGTAGGGAAGACGAGGGAAACGGGTGCACATCCACACCGCAGTGATAAGGCAGACCCACCATTGCCCGATGATCAAAAACAATAACCCCAGCCAGCCCCAGAGGTCGTAACCGTTCGAGAACCCGACAGATCCAAACATGATCAGGAAAGCAAACATGAACCCTGAGGATTTCCGAACGAACAGCATCCACTGCCGCTCGAAGACATCGGCATCCAAAATTGGCAGATGGAAAAAAGCCTCCAGGGCCGGAGACGAATAGAGCGTGTTCATGAGATGGCTTGCCATCCAGAACACCAGGAACAGCGACAAAAGCGTCACACATACCAGTTGCGCCTGCAAACCACCTTCTTTCCAAAGAGAATCCATCCCACTCAACACAAGCATCGTCCCGAAGAACCAAAAGAGAACCATCGGCGGCATCGAATACCTTCTTTGAATCCGTTTGGATTCGCGTTTTAGTTCCGGTGAACGCTTTATCTCGCTCCTGACGCGTCGTCGCAGTTCACGCTCCAGTTTTGTCGAATGCAACTTCACGACTTCTCCTGGCGCAGTTGCCGGAAGAGTTCTTCCAACACATTTTCTTTATCGGCAGCCCGGTCGCGCAACGTTTCAAATCGGTCGAATGCACGCACTTCTCCCTGGTGAATTACGCAGATTTTGTCTGAAAAACGTTCTGCAACATCCAGGATCTGCGTGGAATAAATAATAGTGCGACCATCGTTAGCAGCGGCGCGCGCCTGTTGTTTGAACAGATTGATACCATGCGGGTCCATGCCTGATGCGAATGGTTCGTCCAACAGCCAGACTTCCGGGTTCACTGCCAGCATGGACGTGAGACCCGCTTTATAAGCCTGTCCGCGGGAAAGAGTTTGGACTGAGGTTCGGGCCAATGCCAAAAGGTCGAATTCCCGCAGCAGGTCGATTATTCTTTCTTCAATGCCCGGGTGTTCTGCCTCATAGAGCCGGAGCGCAATCGCGATGTTGCGCAACACCGTCTCGTCCCAGAACAGAAATGGGAAGTCCGGCAGAAACATCAACCGTTTCCGCAAGTCGAGGCGGTCACGGCGCAACAGTTGTTCGTCGCAGTAAATCTCTCCTTTATCCACGCCGGCAACCGTGGAAAGACAGCGCAGCAAGGAAGTTTTCCCCGCGCCGTTCGCTCCGAGGAGCGCAATGATTTGGCCGGGAGCAATGTCTAAAGAAACTTTATCGAGCGCGCGAACACGCTTGTAGTGCTTGGAAATCCCACGCAGTTCGATCTTCATTGCACGACTAGAAAGGAGAGACTGGCAGATAAAGTCAAACAAACAGCACAAGTGCCAACCATCCGCGCAAGGGAGGTCTGCGAGAATCTATTTACGAAATCTTCCGGTTACCATCCACTGACAGAATTCCAATTGGGTCTGAACCGGAACGACTTCTCGGCGACAGTGTCTGGGAAAGGAACCTTAGGCTCTTGGATTCAGTTGGGCTTGCAATTCCTTGCGATCAGACGGATTGCGGACCTTGGTCCGCTCGTCACGTTTCGCTCGCCGATCAATTGTGATTTGCCGCTTCTTCCGGCGGGATCGCAGGCTTTCAATTTCAGCATCCAACTTGAGAAAACCCTCAAGACGCCCAGAGTCGAAAGAGCCGTTTTCCATTCCCTGACGAATGGCACAACCCGCATCCGACCGATGCTTGCAATCGTCATATTTGCATTCTTTCGCCAGTTGCTCGAGATCGGCGAATCCTTCACGCAACGTTTTTTCATCGGTCCACATCTGCACCTCCCGGATCCCGGGGTTATCAATGAGCATGCCACCGAACCTGGGCAGGAACAGAAGTTCACGAGCAGTGGTCGTATGCCGACCCTTGCCTGTGACTTCGTTTACAGTGTCGGTCCATTGCCATTCATCGCCCAGCAGCAGGTTGATCAAGGCAGATTTTCCAACACCGCTGGAACCGACGAAAGCCACTGTGACACCCCGTTTGAAACAGCTCTTCAGTTCCGTTAACCCACTCTTTTGAATCGCACTGGTCACATACACCTGCGCATCCGGGTTAAGGGCGCGAATCGCCCGGGCTGCTTCCTGGTTTTGAGCGTCTGGAAAAAGATCGGATTTATTGACCAGCACGACAGCCTGGGAGCCACTGCGGCTAATGAGAGTAAAATAACGTTCCATGCGCCGGGGATTGAAATCCTGCCCGGCATCCGTCACGACCACCACCATGTTGATGTTGGCAGCGATGACCTGTTCTTCAGCACTGTGGCCGGCGGCCCTGCGGGAAAAGCAACTCTGCCGTGTGAGCCTCGCCTGGATGACAGTCTCCTCTCCATCCCCGCCCAACTCCAAAGCCACCCAATCGCCCACGGCAGGGAGGTCGGCATCGGTTTCCGCGTCGTGATAAACCTTGCCACTCATAGTCACTTCCAATTCCTGCCCGCCACCTTCTGCGAGAAGCGCGCCGTAAGTGATGCGGTTATCGCGGATCAGACGCGCTGGTTTCCACCCTTTTGCATAATAAGGGGCAAACTCGCTTTCAAAGGCTGCGTTCCAGCCGAGATCTTCCAACGTCATTCGCCTTATCTTACGTTGGAAAACGTAAATGCCAATCGACAAAAAGGACCGGGGAGATCGCCGAATTTTCTAAAAACGGAAATTGGAACAGCCGCGAAAGAACGCAAAAGAGAATTCACACTGTCTTGATACTCACATTTACCAGCAGGGGCTTGGGATTATCTGTGCGGCCGCAGCTTGTTGACGTGTAACAACTCTTTTATGGGCAATTCTGCTGTCCGGACCACCATCTTTCTTTACGAGAAAAACCTGTAGGCGCATCTTTGTCGGAAGCGTCCGACACGGGTTTATGAAAAAACATTTTCTTCCTTTCGGTGTTCTCACAAGGCACGCCTTTACATTGATCGAACTGCTGGTGGTGATTGCCATCATCGCAATTCTGGCTGGAATGCTTCTACCGGCATTGGCCAAAGCGAAAGCGAAAGCTCACCAGACACAATGCATCTCCAATCTCAAGCAGACCGCCCTGGCCATCCAGATGTACGTCCACGATCATGATGATTCGTTGCCGGGGCCAAACTGGAATGGACAATACATAGCGTATAACACTTCCAGAAAGGCCTACCTGGTGAATTACCTGCACCGCTACATGGGCTTGAAAGCGCCCACGGCAGCATTTCAATTCGCCAAACCGATGGCATGTCCGAGTTTTATGAAGTTCGCCGAGACACAGGATTGGACGAACATTGTGGCTTACGTCACGGCTGAACAAGTCAGGGTGGGGACAGTTAACTATCCGCCACTCGGATATCCTGCGTCCGGGACGACCGCAGAAAAGCCGCCGCTACGGCTTGCAATTATTCCCAGTCCCTCAACCAACTGGTTCATGAAGGATGCCGACAAGATGAATTGCCGGATCAATCCGTGGTGGGTCAATCTCCCTTTGAATCCAGTTCACGGAAAACTGCGAGTCCACGGTTATTTTGATGGTCATGTCGCGGTTACGAAAGGATTTCAGTATCCAAATCCGCCGTAACCGTAATCCAGTGAGTGCTTGAAACAGCAGTAATGGCGATTGCCAAAAGAGGCTCTGTTTTGGAACGCTTTACTGCCCGTCCCACCTGGGAAGACTAGTCCACCTGCTTGATACGGTAGAAACGTTTGGCTTCGCTGGAGTTTTCGGCGAATTCCTCAGTGCCACTGCCATCCGCCACAATAACCCCGCCGAGATCTGTCCAAACGTCTGCGAGATCGTTTTTATATTGGACCTGGTAAGACTTGCCAGCGGTGGTGGGCCAATTGATTTTGATTAGATTCCCCTCGATGCCCACTGTGACTACAACCGGTGTTGCTGCAGGTGTCACATGAGCTCCTTCGAGCACTTTAATGTCGTCGATATCCATAGTGATGCTGGAAGTGCTGTCCGCGCTGATGCTGATACCGTGAATAGAACCTTCGCCGATGCCAACTGTCCGGGCAAAAATATAATTGGTGACGACCTGCACCCCGTTGATCCAAACCGAAGCGTTAGTTGCCATCAATGTGGAGGCGCCATCGTTATAGGTAACAGGCGAAGCACTGTTATTCATGACCACTTCCCAATTGAGGACCACGTCGTTGCTGCCATAGTTGCCGGTAGCACCCCGGATTTGACGATTAACAATGCTTTGGGAAAGCACATGTGCGCGGTTGTTGTTATTGAGCAGGGTGCCATCTCCTCCGTAGAAATTCCACAGAGACCAACGAGTGTCGCCGCTGTTAACATGCCCGATATATCGAAAGCTGAGTGTGACCACTTCAGAGGGCGAAGAAAGCCTGCTGATCAGGTCGAAGTGCTTGGCGCTGACAATCCGAAGAAATTTATTCGGCGAATTGCCAAATGTTTCAGAATCCTCCGCCACAAAAACGCTGTCTGCGACGTAACTGCTGTTGCGTAAAAACGAGGTCCAAACGCCGCCATCTGCAATGACTGTTGGACTTCCGCCCGCCGTATCGTTCTCGAAGTTTGTTTCAAAAAGAACGTTGGTGACCTGGGCGGTCGCAACTGTGGAAACGAATGCGGCAATGGCGATTAAAGCGAGTTTACTTTTCATACAGGACTGAAGTGTCCTGCGAGTATTGATGTTTCCCCCATCAGAAGTCAAACGCACCCAACAACACCGAACTGATAATCGTATATAAGCGAACGGTGAACTGTTCTGAATACTGAAAACTGCCCCCTTACCGCCCACTAACCAGGCGCGGTTCAGGCAACAGATCAACGAACGAACCTCCCCTGGCGGCGAATCCTTTCACTGTCTTCAGCCGTAATTCCGCCAGAAGGGAATGGTGCTCTTTTCGAACCGCCAGGTTCTGCAGTTCATTCGGATCCGTCTCCAGGTCGTATAACTCCTCGATGTAATCCGGGTACATGTAACGGATGTATTTGTATTTACCTTCGCGCAACAGCATCCAGGCACGAATTCCGGTCGCCTCGTAAACGATCAGCTTTTCCCAGTTGCCAGTTTTCTTCGCCTGTTGCAGCGCGGCAGTGATCGCCGCGTTGCCGTAGAAGTTGCCAGTATAAGTCTGGAGCATCGGTTCAGCATTCCAATCCCGGCGCTGCGGCTCTTTGAGCAACGTGGAAAAATCGCGGCCATCCAGGGGGATGCCTGGTTTCAATCCTGTCAGGGTATGGAATGTCGCGATGATGTCCGCGCCATTCACCGGGTGCTGCGACACTGCGCCGCGCGGAAAGCGTTGAGGATTCGAAACAATCAACGGAGCGAGCAGACTGGCATCGTAGGGAGCGATTTTGTCCCGCAACCCGTGTTGTCCCCAGGCGAAGCCTTGATCGGAAGTAAACACCACAATCGTATTGTCCAACTGGCCAGTTTCCTTGAGAGATTCCATGATGCGACCCACTCCTTCATCAATCGCTTTTACGGCCTGGTTATATTGTTTCACCCACGAATCATGAGAACGACTTTTCCAAATGGGCTGGTTCTTCTTGTCTTTGCCCCATCGCGTGAGATCCACCATGTGCTCCGGTTTATCCGGACGCGGCCCAAACACATCGACCGGAATCTTTGTAGGCGGCGCATCCTCGTAATCTTTCAAATGGCGATCCGCCGGAATGTAAGGTCCATGCACGGCCCCATAGCAGACCCAGAAATACCAGGGACGATCTTTCTCTTTCGCGCGCTCTTTCAAAAATTGGACGGTGTAATCGGTGTAACGATCTGTGCTGTAGCCACCCAGTGGAATCCGTTTCGCACCGTTCACACTGACAAATTGGTTGGTATAGTAACCACCCGCGACGGCATCCCCGAGGTGATGTTCCCAAACGACCGACCAATCCCAGGCATCGCCATGACGCGGCACATTCCAATGCCATTTGCCAACCATCCCGGTGTAGTAACCATGCTCGCGCAATGCGCTGGTCCAATACGGTGTTTCCTTCGAGTAGTTGAATTGCAATTGACCGGTCAAAGCGCTTCCGCGGGAAGGTGTGCATTTCGCGCCAGTGTAGCTGGAGGCAAAGCGCACCCCATCTTTCGCGAGACGATCAATGTTCGGCGTTTTCACCCACGGATGCGCCTGCGGATAACTGCTGACCGAGCGAACGCTTTGGTCGTCCGTGAAGATGTAAAGAATGTTAGGCTTGCGTTGCGCCGATTCCGAAGCGGAAAGGGTGAAAACCGACAGAACTGAACACAGGACAAGAGGGATAAACTTCATAGCAGGTAAACATTTGGAGTCCGGGCCTCTGCACTTGAAACAGAATTGAGTTGGGGTCGCGTCATGAAGCGGCGAAACATTCTCTCTCCCGGCACTCCCGGCAGGAGAGATTCCACATCCGGACCACGTTTCTCAGGTGGAATCCGGAGGCGTCTCCTGGAAGGAAATGCCAAACCCGGGTAAATGACAAGCGTTAGAGTGAGGAGAACGCTAACAAAAACAGAAGGCGCCAGAGATCCCAACGTTTTCACCCTCACCACTTACGCGGTCGTGACGCTATCATTCTCGCTTCTTACGAAATGTCGATCCTGGCGGACAGCAAAGTGGCTGATAACTAATCCTTTTTTGATTCGACGTGCCAGTCGAGGAAAAGGTAGTTGCGACGGACTCCATGCACGCGATCATCAGGCAGAAACTGTCCGTAGTTGGCTCCGCCGGAAACCGCAGCAATACTGGAAAGCGAATTCTTTTTATCTACATCAACCATTGCCCAATTGGCAGAAGGGTGTTTGACGCGAGTCGTTTTCATGCCGGGATAGTCAAATGACGAATCCCCGCAAATGGATACACCTTGCGACTTCGATGGATATCCGAACGGCAGTCGATCACTTACTGGAGCATCGCAGATGGTTACGGGTGGATTATTGAAGTCGTTGGTGACGAAACGCGCAACCTGGTAGCTGACGTTAGTTGCAAGTATGTGAGCGCCTGATGGTGGAATCGGACGACGGCGGACAGCACCTGGACAATCTGCCACCTTTGTATATTGAACCGCAGGTTTTGGTTTAGGTGCCCCTATGTACTGAGCGATAAGATTGATCAGCCCCCACCTGGTCTGGTCTGTGCTGGAGTAATGTCCGTAAATTCCAGTCCAGGATGGCCCAGGTAAAGTATCCCGGTTGTCAGCAGCGTACATTCCGTTCGCATAAGAATACTGCTTCATGTTGCTCATGCACGCTGCCATGTCGGCTTTTTGCTTCGCCTTGGCCAGCGCCGGCAAAAGCATGCCCGCCAAAATAGCGATGATCGCGATCACGACCAACAGTTCGATCAGGGTGAACGCTTCGAAATTCCGTCTAGGGTTCTTCATACAGCTATGTTTATTATGGCAGGTTGATCTTGTAAAATCATCTGTGCGTTTGTCGGCACAGAGCGTTTTTCGAGTTAATTCGCCCACTCAAGCCGATGCACTATTGCCTCTTGCAACGGAGCGAACTTCCACTTGGAATACAGGAAAATCGTAAACAACGTCAATTCTTAATCATTCCACGTTATCGAGTCGCTGAATCTCGGCGCTGTAGCCTTGTCGAAAGGTTGGGTATCTAAACTGGTATCCCATCTCCATCTTCAGTCGGCGATTGGAGACCTTCTTCTGCGTGAGACCCCGTTTGCGTTGCGCGCTCTCTTCTTCGGTCGCATACGGCGGCATCTCCTTCCCCAGGGTTTCCGAGAGCCAGCGAAAGAAATGAATCTGCGCGACCGGTTCATCATCCACCGCATTGTAAACCTCCCCTGCCCGTCCGCTCTTCAGGGCGGCTAAGATGGCGCCCACCACATCGTCGCGATGGATCATGTTGATGAGTCGTTCCCCTTTGCCGGCGATTGTTGCTTCATCGCGCAGGTATTGTTTAAAAAGATGCCCCCGATCGGGCCCGTAAATCCCTGCGACACGCAAGATCACGGTCGGCAATTTGTTTTGTTGCGCGGCTTCGAGCAACAGTTTCTCCGTTTCGACGAGAACTTTGCCCGTGTCAGTTTGTGGCTCTGTCGGAGAACTCTCCTTCACGGCGGATGCATCTGTCTGGCCGTAAACACTGGTGCTGCTGGTGTAGACAAACTTTTTCGGAGGATTTGCTGAAAGCCAATCGATCAGGTTGCGCGTGCCTTCAAGGTAAACGGCTTTGTATTCCTCCACACCGCCCTGGGTGGACGAGACCGTGTTCACCACCCAATCGAACGGCAACGGTATTTTGTCCAGGTCAGCCCGGTTTGTAATATCGGTCGTGATCGGCTGAATACCCACCGCTTTCATTTCGCTTTCCCCCTCGAAGGATCGGCGCACTCCGAAAACCTCGTGCCCGAGCCGAAGAAGTTCGATTCCGAGTGGGATACCAACGTAACCGCATCCGATGATTAAAACGCGCATAGAAGGAACGTGGAGTTTAAGGTTCAAGGTTTAAAGTTTAAAGTTGGTTCCAAATCAACGTGAAGCTTAAACCTGCTTCTTTTTGTGTCTTTTGCGTTTTTTCGCGGCTAATTCAGTTCATTGTTTGGTCAATTCTCAATTTGTCTCTTGGGCTGCGGATGTTACGTTTGCGGTTCGTAAATGGCCGAAATGAAGACAGTTGAAGTCCCTGCTCCGCATTCCGGAATCCGCATTCCAGAGTTGCTCGCCCCTGCCGGTGATTGGGAATGCGCCAAAGCCGCCGTCGAAAACGGAGCGGACGCCATTTACTTCGGACTCGAAAGATTCAATGCCCGCATGCGGGCGCACAATTTTACGGCAGCCGATTTGCCGAAACTCATGGAGTTCCTGCACCGGCGCGGGGTACGCGGTTACGTCACTTTCAACACCCTCGTTTTCACGAACGAACTCGCGGATGCTGAAGAGTATCTTCGCTCGATCATTTCTGCCGGGGTGGATGCCGCCATCGTCCAGGATGTCGGCGTTGCGCGTCTCATCCGCAAGTTGTCACCCGACTTTCCGATCCACGCCTCCACCCAAATGACAGTCACGAGCGCTGCCGGTGTTGAGTTCGCCAAAGAACTCGGCTGCAACCTGGTCGTGCTGGCGCGAGAATGTTCGATTGCGGAAATTGAGAAGATCCGGGGGGATAGTGTTCAGTCTTCAGTATCCAGTGTTCAGTCGGGCAATCTGGATACTGACGCACTGAAAACTGAACACTCTCTTCCGATCGAAGTTTTTGTTCATGGGGCGCTTTGCGTAGCTTACTCAGGTCAATGCCTCACCAGTGAATCGCTCGGTGGACGCTCGGCCAACCGCGGGGAATGCGCGCAGGCTTGCCGCATGCCTTACGAACTGATTTCAGATGGCAAAACTGTTCCGCTCGGCGACAAACGTTATTTGCTAAGTCCGCAGGATCTCGCGGGTTTGGAAGTGCTTCCGGGTCTCGTTGGCTCTGGTGTTTCGTCGCTGAAGATCGAAGGACGTCTGAAGACCCCAGAGTATGTGGCTAACATCACTCGTGTTTATCGACAAGCGTTGGAAGAATTACGATTTGCGAATGACGATTTACGAGCGGATAAGACAGCAATCTCGACTCCCGCAGACACAGCATCTCGTCAATCGTCAATCGCCAATCGTAAATACAACCTCGAGATGGGCTTCTCGCGCGGGCTCTACACCGGTTGGTTCCGCGGCATCAACAACCAGGAACTTGCGCATGCACGCTTCGGCAAAAAGCGCGGTGTTTACCTCGGTGAAGTGAGACGGGTTCAAAACGAATCGATTTACATCAACCTGGAAGCGCCACTTAAACCCGGTGATGGCGTAGTGTTCGATGCGGGGCATCCGGATCAGAAGGAAGAAGGGGGACGGGTTTACGAAGTGAAGCCGGTTGCCGATAGCGCTTCTACACGAAATTTCCAGCGAGACGCCGGAAGCACGTTGACTGGCCAAACCATTCTTCGATTTGGCTACGGCGATTTGGATTTCTCCCGGATTAAAGTCGGGGACAAGATCTGGAAAACGGATGATCCAGAATTAAACAAACGGTTGCGCCAAACCTTCGCTGGCGACAAACCACAATTTCACCGCCCTGTTTCTCTCGAAGTACACGGTCTGCTCGGCAAACCGCTGACACTCATTGTACGCGATGAACAAGGAAACGTTGTTCAAGTCGCATCCGAAATGCCTTTGGAAAAAGCCGAGAAACAACCACTCACCACGGAACGTTTGCGCGATCAACTCGGACGTCTCGGTGGCACGCCTTTCAAGCTGGGGGAATTCAACAACCAACTCGAGGGCGAAGTCATTCTGCCGATGAGCGAACTGAATCGCATGCGCCGCGATGCCGTCGAGCAACTCGATGCATTGCGAGCACAACCGAAGAGATGGACGCTGACAGAAGCAGGCCCGGAGGTTTCCACGACGGTTCAACGCAACTCGGCACCGCAGGTTGAGCCAGGCAGTTCGAACTTAATCGTTCTTGTCCGGAATCTTACTCAACTCGATGCCGCACTTCTCTGCGGTGTGGAAACGATCTACTGCGAGTTCGAAGATCCGAAGAAGTATCGGGAAGCAGTCACAACTTTTCATACGGCGCGAGGGTGCTCTCAACCATCACACAGCAGTTCGAAACCAGGTATCTTCGTCGCTCCTCCGCGCATTTTTAAAATGGGCGAGGAATGGATTCTCAACCAGGTTCGCTCTTCGAACGCGGATGGCTATCTCGTCCGCAACTACGATCACCTTTCGTTTTTTGCGGATTGCCGTCGCGTCGGTGATTTTTCCTTGAACGTTGCCAACCCGCTCACTGCAGAATATTTCAAAAACAAGTTCGACCTCGAGCGTGTGACGGCATCGTACGATTTAAACAACACGCAACTGGATGCGTTGTTGAAAGCGGCACCGCCGGAATGGTTCGAAATCACGATCCACCAGCACATGCCGATGTTTCATATGGAGCATTGTGTGTTTTGCGCATTTCTCTCGAAGGGCACCGATTACAAAAACTGTGGCCGTCCTTGTGACAAACACGAAGTGAAGCTGCGCGACCGGGTTGGAATGGAACATCCGCTGAAAGCAGACGTCGGCTGTCGCAATACCGTCTTCAATGCACGCGCCCAGACTGGCGCGGAGTTTGTATCCGAACTGATGGCGCTTGGTGTCCGGAATTTCCGAATCGAGTTCGTCAACGAAACACCAGAAGAAGTCACTCGCACCATCACGCAATATCGCCAACTGTTGCGCGGCGAAATTACCGGCGCCCAACTCTGGCGTGATCTGAAATTAATCAACCAACTCGGCGTCACCCGCGGGCAGATGGAGAAGTAAGGATAGGGGTAGGAGCGAAGAATAAAACCTGCTCCTACCTCCAAACCGGAGGGGTTGATTTCCCGCATCCGGCTTTCCAGTCAGTGGGCCTCATTTCTGAGCGTTGACCGCTTTCGCAGATAAACAATCAAGCCGTTTTTGACAGGAGAAACTCAGTTTTTTCGAGCACCTCTTTCACATGCAGCTTTCAGCTTCAAAAAAAGCCAATAGGAAGCAAACGTTAGGCCGATCCAAGTTAGCCCTATTGCAATAAAGAGCCAAAACTCAACAAAAGAATCGGTGATTAAATCTCCATTTGAGACAGTGTACGGCCGCCCCCTTGGCATTGCACTTATATAGATGCCCTCCTGCCATACTCGCTTGCCATAAAGGAAAAGCAGGACCGGATACTGCGCTAGGTAGCGTGCTGCAACGAAGGAAAGTAGGATGCAACTCCAAAGTCCTAAGCCGTTTTTCGTTTCTTCGCTCGGCATTGCATACTCCTATTCAAAGACGGTAATGACTGTGCCAAAAAGCTGAAGATTCAACGCTCATGAACAGTTGATACTTTGGAGTGGAGGGTTCCTGCAATTACAATACCGCCCGCAAATTGTAAATTTCACCTTCGCATTAACGCAACTGAATGTTCGGCGGCTGCGCTACGTAATCAGCCACCGTTAAATAAGCTTCCGGATGAGTGCGGATAAATGATGCCGGACAGTGCGCGGTAATCGGCCCGTGCAAAACACGTCGCACGACCGCGCTCTGCCACGGGCGATTGCAGTAGAAACGCAACCGCCGCGATTCCAGGATCTCTTTCATTCCAACCGTCACACAACGCCATGGAATCACGGAAATTTCGCCACCAACTGTAACGGAATTAATCGTGCGCGTTTCGCGGGTCAGTGAGAGAACGCGCGTCGGCAATTTCGCAAATGCCTCGTTGCTGATTTTCTCGGCACTTTCAGGCGGTTCGTTAAAAGCCATGTGACCGTTGATTCCAATTCCACCGAAGGTGCAATCCACCCCACCCCGAGCATTGATCAGATCCTGAATCTCATCGCAATTCTGTGGATGCGGAAATATGCGGTTTTCCTTCTTCGGCGCGAGCGATGGTTCCAATAAATCGTAAAACAAACGATCCATGTATCCCACGAAACTCAAGGGATGGTCTGCCGGGATCCACTGATCGTCGTCTGTCAGGTACTCGTCCATGTTGATGAGGACCACGTCGCGCAGGGAAATTTTCTCCTGGTTCAATCGTTTAGCCAGGATCGGATACTGGTCCACTGGCCCAACTGGAACAATCAATGTAGCCTCACGACCCTCATCCTTGGCGCGCAGAATTTCGGCCAGCATGGCATCCGCGACCGCCTGCGCGATCGAAGGCATGTCGGTTTTCACCGAAACTTGGACCTTCGTGCCGATGCCTAACTCGGCAGCGGAAACTTTGAGATAATCAGGAAGCATGGGGGGAGGTCATGGGATGTTGGAGTAATGGAGTGTTGGAGTATTGAAATAAGCAAATGCATCCCCCCAGCCGTTTAACCGAAAATCTGCGGCGCATATTTTGACAGGTCGAACTCGCCGTTTTCTGTGAACGGCAGATCGTTCACTTCCACCACGCGCAAATCGTGCGCACCATCTTCACGGGCGAATTCATAAAATATGTGAATCTGGCCACCCATGGATTGGGCATCAATATAGCGAAGCGAAGTGGAAGAGTGTGGGCTTGTGTAAGCCGGGGCGGCTTGCGTCAGGCTTTTCCATGTTTTCAAATCGTTCGAAACCGCGATGCCCGTTTTTTCCTCATAGTTCTCCAGGTGACTTGCACTGCCATCGTAGAACGCGAAGTAACGGCCACCCACTGGAACGATGCTATTGATTCGCCGACAATAACAATCCCAGTTCGACCCTTCCGGCTTGAAAATGATTCCCTGCCATTCCCAATTGTCGAGATCGGTTGAGGTCGCAAGGCCCGTGGCCGAAACGCATTCGCCCGTGTTGAAAATATCGAGCGTGGTATGAGCTTCTTCAGACGTCTTCGGGGTCTGGATGGCGACGCTCAAGATCATGTAGTAGGTGCCGTCTTTCTCGAAAATCCATGGATCTTTGACACCTTCCAACCGGAGAGATTCGGCGGTGAAAAGAACCTCACGTTTCTCAGGTTCGAACAGTTTCGGGTCGGTCGCCTTAAGCACCGACACACACCAGCGGCCATCACTCGGATGAACGTAGCTTGTGAAGTAGCGCCAGATTCCGTCCGTACCTTTGCGGATCGCACTTCGCTCAATGGAAGCGGATTCGTATTTGTCCTTCGTCACTGTCCAGATGTCCTGCCAGTTTTGCAGATCGGTCGAGCGGGCAATGCGGGCCTCGCCACCGCGATCCGGCTCAACACCGCGCGGACGCCGAATGCGATAAGTCATATACCACGCGAATTCGTCTTCGGCATAGAAAGCCCCGGGCGCGCCGACCCAGTAACCTTTTTCATCACCGACAGGCTTTTGAATGACATGGCCATTGGCCAACAATTGAGAAGTGAGTTTGATTTTCATCAGCTGAATCGCTTTATTACGTCGTTAGTTTATCCACGTTCCCAGTGGAGTTTGGAGTTTGGAGTTTGGAGTTTGGAGTTTGGAGTTTGGAGTTTGGAGTTTGGAGTTTGGAGTTTGGAGTTTGGAGTTTGGAGTTTGGGATCCGGCGCTACGCGCCGGATCACTCCATCACTCCGCTTCCCGCTCTCTAGAGCGCAATTGATATGTGTTTGGTTTCAAGAAAAGCGTCAAGACCCTCCGCCCCAAGCTCGCGTCCCCAACCGCTCATTTTCATGCCGCCGAAAGGGGCGTTACTCGTGGTCGGCAATCCGTCATTAATTCCGATCATTCCGGCTTCGATTGATTCCATGAGACGGAAGGTGCGACTGAGATCACGCGTAAATACATAAGCGCTCAAACCAAATGGAGCCGAGTTCGCCAATTCGATGCCTTCAGCCTCGGTTTCGAATGAGGTGATTGCCGCAACTGGAGCAAAGGTTTCTTCTTTCATGCAAAGAACATCTTTAGGCACATCAACCAAAACGGTTGGTTCGAAAAAATACCCGGGCCGATCGGCCCGCTTACCGCCGCACAGCAACTTTGCACCCCGTTTCACCGCATCCTCAACATGCTCAATCGCTTTCTTAAGCCCGGCTTCATCAATCAACGCGCCGATCTGCACATCCGGCTCCAAACCGTCACCCAGTTTCTGAGCCTTGGCCTTTTCAACGAAACGTTGGACGAACCGGTCGTAGATACCGCGCTGAACGTAAATGCGATTGGCTGCGATGCAGGATTGGCCTGTGTTGCGGAATTTCGCGAGCATCGCTCCTTCGACAGCTTTCTCAAGATCTGCGTCATCGAAAACCAGAAGTGGAGCCAGGCCCCCAAGTTCCAGTGAAAGCGGTTTGATGTATTTAGCGGCTCCTTCGATCAACTTCTGGCCAACTTCGGTTGAACCGGTAAAGGTGATTTTGCGAACGAGCGGGTTCTCCAGAAATTCCGCCGCGATTTCCGAGGCTGAACCGCACACCAATTGAAACACGCCGCGCGGCAACTTCACGGCATCACATGCTTCTGCAAACATCAGGGCGCAAAGTGGAGTGGCGCTGGCGGGCTTCAAGATCACCGGGCAACCGGCGGCCAGCGCGGGAGCGATCTTTCGAACGGCGAGAACAAGCGGAAAATTCCAAGGGCTGATCGCGGCGACGACGCCAATCGGCGTTTTCACCACAAGGTTTCTCTTTCCATCCGCCTGGTGCGGAATGACCCGCCCATAAGCGCGACGCCCTTCTTCCGCAAACCAGTGCAGGTGATCAATCGTCAATGCCAACTCACCGGAACTTTGTTGCAGTGGTTTGCCTGCTTCCATCGTGATCGTGCGTGCGATTTCATCACGGCGCATTTCAAGTTCGTCCGCGATCTTATGGAGGAATTCACCGCGAACTTTGGCGGTAAGCGCACGCCAACCGGCGAATGCCGCATGTGCATCTGCAACAGCCCGCGCCACCCTCGTGCGATCCACGGTGGATACCTTGGCGAACACCTCGCCCGTTGCCGGATTCGTCACCGACAATGTTTTCTCCGTCGGAACAAATTCGCCGTTTAAATAAATTGGGTAGGTTTTCACAATTCCACAATCTTCCCGCTCTTGATCGATTCCTCACCGGCAATTGCCAGCAATGTTCCGTGGATACAATTCCGCACTGAGGTCAAAGGTTGGCGTCGCTCCATGATGCATTTCACAAATTCGATGTGAATCTCGTCGAAACCCAAATGATTGCCCCAGCCTTCGCCGAAATTCGCGGCGACTTTGTGGACGATGGGCTCTTTTTGGCCGGTGCCACGTTTCCATTGCAGGATTTCAATTTGCGAAATGCGCGTCTGAAGAACGCCGCTGTCGCCGACGATTCCCATCTCCAGTTCTTCGTTTGGAAAATCAAGCGCGAACATCGACAACTGATGCGTGCCCCGCACACCATTCTCGTATTCGAACGTCATGGTGACGTGATCATTGACGTGGTGCGGTCCTTCGAAAATCCGGTTCATTGCCAGTCCGCCGAATGCAGCAACCCGTTTGGGTTTGGAATCCACCCACCAATTCATCAGATCGAAATGATGACAATTTTTATCCACCAACGTGCCACCGGAACGGCGTTCGTCCTGAATCCAGTCTTGTGACTTCTTCTGGAACGGACCTCGGAATTCCTTGCACCAAACCATGCGCGGGGCGCCGATTTCACCGGCGTCCACCAATTCTTTTATCTTTTGGAAGAACGGAGAGTAACGAAGTTCGTGACCAATCATCAGGATGCGATCGCTCTTATCCGAAGCTTCGAGCAACTTGCGACATTCCAGCCGACTGATACCGCATGGTTTTTCGAGAAACAGATGTTTTCCTTCGCGAAGAATTTCCTGTGCCAGTTGGACATGAGTGAAGTTCGGTGTGGAGACAACAATGGCATCAAGCGGCGACGCAATGAGTTCACTTTCACTTTTAAAAACACGCACCTCGGGATCGAGTTCGCGCACCTTCTTAATGTTCTCTTCGTTTGCGGAACAGATCGCGGCGATCTCCACGTTGTCACCGCACAGCTTGGCAAAGGAGTTCACATGACTGAACCCCATCGCGCCAAGACCAAGAAAACCAAATCGGAGTTTCATAAGGGGGGATTGGGATGGTTGGAGTAATGGAGTGTTGGAGTAATGGGATTTTGGAATCTCAACACTCCAATACTCCACCACTCCAATCCCCCACCGCTCCCTTTGTCTTCAAGCCTTCGGCACTTTTGCCCAGTCTTTGTTGAATATGTCGATCGCGATGTCGGTGAGCGGATGATGGTAGAGTTGTTCCAACACATCGTAGCCCAGGGTGCAGCAATCCGATCCAGCAAGCGCTGCTTCGAGGACGTGCAACGGATGCCGCACTGCTGCGCTGAGAATCTGCGTTTCGTAGCCGTAATTATCGTAGATCTCACGAATCTGACGGACGCAATCCATCCCGATATGCCCCACCGCATCCAGACGGCCGATAAACGGACTGATGTAAGTGGCGCCACATTTCGCGGCGAGCAGCGCTTGCAACGGCGAAAACGTAACGGTGACGTTCGTCCTGATGCCTTCTTCGCTCAGCGCCTTTACCGCCTTCAAACCTTCTTTTGTATTTACGACCTTCACCACGACGTTCTGGTGAATTTTGGCCAGTTGCCTGCCTTCCTCGATCATTTCCTTTGCATTCGGGCTGACGGTTTCCAGGCTGATCGGACCATCCACGATGTCGCAGATTTCTTTATATACCTCGAGATGTTTGCGTCCCGTTTTGGCGACGTGCGATGGATTTGTCGTCACGCCATCGATGATGCCCCAGGAATAGGCTTCCTTAATTTTGTCGATGTCCGCGCTATCAATGAATAATTGCATAATGAATATCGCTGTTTAAGAGAGTTTTGTTTTTGGTGAAAATTACCTAAAAAGAGAAACGCCGCCCCGCCGCAAAGTCAAAGGGCAAAATGCGATTCCTTACTTAGTTCCAAACAGGTAATTGCATCAATGGATAGATACGGTCCAGAAGAGAACGGCTCCACTGTAGCGTAACCGTCCCGGTTGCGAGTTTGCTGGGCGTCTCGCCCAGTGTTCCTCATCGCTCGTCCCCTGACAAGGCCAGGCTGTCCGGCCTCATCTGTACGGGAAAAACGTCCCCGGACAGGCTGTCCAGCCTCATCTGTACGGAAAAAACGTCTCCGGACAGGCTGTCCGGCCTCATCTGTACGGAAAAAACGTCTCCGGACAGGCTGTCCAGCCTCATCTGTACGGAAAAAACGTCCCCGGACAGGCTGTCCGGCCTCATCTGTACGGAAAAAACGTCCCCGGACAGGCTGTTAGATTACGTTTTGTACGGAAAAACGGGGATAAAACTAGAAACGGCAGTTGAAACCACAGATGGAAACAGATGAACACAGATTTCTTTCAGTTCACGGGAACCATCCTGCCCATTTTCCACTCTTATCTGTGAGTGTATTCCTGTATGAATGCACAGAGACCTGATTCATGCGTGCCGATCCGGAATTCGAAAAGCTGGTAGATCTGCACTATGCGCCCCTTTACCGCTTTGCTTTCACTTTGACCCGGCGCGAGGATGACGCCTGCGATCTCACTCAGCAAACGTTCTGGATTTGGGCCGACAAAGGCCACCAATTGCGGGATCGAACGAAAGTGAAAAGCTGGTTGTTCACCACCTTGCATCGGGAATTCCTGGCCCGACATCGAAAAATCATCAAGATGCCGGAAGTCGAGTGGGGGGATGAACCATACGATCTGCCGGAGAATGCGCCTTTGCCCTTTGAATGTGCCGATCACCCCGCAGTGGTCGGAGCCGTGGCACAGATTGACGAACCATTTCAAGCGGTCATCGCACTATTTTACCTGGAGGACTACACCCAACAGGAGATCGCGGATATTTTGAAAGTGCCGCTGGGAACTGTTAAATCGCGCATTTCACGCGGCATCGTTCAGTTGCAACAATTATTAGTGAAGTGCGACCGGGTCACCACCCGAAAGGAGATTTGTGGATAACCACCAGGCCAAACAACTGTTAATAGATTACCGCCCAGGCCTTGCCGAACCCACCCGCGAAATGACAGAAGCGCTGGCACTTGCGGAACGTGACCCAAACCTGAACGAGTGGTTCACCGGGCAACAGCGATTTCACGGATCCATTCGAAGTCAGCTTCGTGCCATCGAAGTACCTGCCGATCTCAAGTCGCAGATCCTGGCAGGGAGGAAAACGACTCCACTTTGGCGCAAACATCTCATGCTCTATGCGGCAGCGGCCGCTTTAATTCTGTTCATTGGCCTGGAGACGATGTGGCTTGAACAAACGCGTGAAGAGATCAGCTTTGCGGGATACCAGAACCGGATGATTGGATTTGCCGTGCGCGAATATCGGATGGACTTGCTGAGTGAAGATCCGAAGGAGATTCGCAACTTTCTCGCAGAACGCGGGGCGCCGACGGATTACGTTTTGCCATCCGCGGTGGAAAGTTTGCCTGCAATGGGAGGCGCAAGATTATCCTGGCAAGGCAAGCCCGTCTCGATGCTCTGCTACAAACTGAAAGCCAACGAAATCGCTTATCTGTTCGTGCTGAACGAAACAGCTCTGCCCAGTGGCGAAGTGTTGTCTTCGATGCCGGAGTTCGCCACGATCAAAGGATTGAATACTGCTAGATGGAAGCGCGGTTCGAACGTTTACCTGCTTGCTGCGCCGTTGCCGGAAAATGAACTGAGAGGATTGGTTCAGGATTTCTCCGCATCATTGTAGGAAATGCGTCGGATAACGTGGGATCCCTACTTTATCGCCTTCAATACGAATATCCCGTCGAAGCTTCGATGATACTTGTGCGCTGGATGATCCACTTGAAATCGGCTGAGTCAGCATAGCTCAACGTCAGTGGAAGGTTCGCGCCGTCGGGTTGCGCGGGTCTGCGAGTGATGTCATTGATCCAGCGCCGACTTTCCGTATGCCCATCGGCAAAGGTCAGGTTCGCGGAACCGTTGTGCCATGACGCGGGAAGATCGTGCCATTCCAGCTTGTTCGCTCGATTCAGGAAATAGCCATCGTTTATGCTGTCCGGATGTTCCTCGATAAAAACAAAAATGCTGGAGGTCGATTTGAATTCGCTGAGTTTAAGGAATTGATGGTAGTAAGGATTGTTCACGTTCGCGCCGCCCTGCGTGAACTCACCCGCATCGCCCACCATTGCGTTCATCGAATAGCTGCGGGAACGTTCTGTCCAACCAGCGCTACGTTGAAGTGAACTCACCACGCGATCGCTTGGACATTTGAAGAGCCGCGGGCTGCCTCCGAGATAACGGCCAAGAGCGGCTTCGGTGTTCAGCGCGAGATTTGTGTTTCCGAAATCCAATTCCCAATTCAGCACGCTGTCCGCCCAATTCCCTTTTTCGCCCTGCGCAACGCGTTGAAGAATTTCTGTCGCGCCGAAGTTGGAAACGAGTCGATCGGCATTTTCATCCGCGTACATGATCCAGGCGAGACCCAACTGTCGGGCATTGCCGAAGCAGGAAATTTGTTCTCCCCTGTTTTTGGCGCGGGACAAAGCGGGAAAAAGCAACGAGGCGAGAATGACGATTACCGCGATAACAAGGAGGAGTTCAATGAGAGTAAACCCTTTGCAACCGTGGTTCGGCCCCCTGCGAACAAAATCTCGGCTCGTCTCCATTGCAAAAACGATTGTAACCGGGCTTCGTTAACTTGCAAATATGTAACGATGCAACGATTCAACCATTCACCCCACCAAATCTACCCCGTCATCTTAATCCGTCCCTCGCGATGATCCTTCAGCAGTTTGAGATCTGCATCCACCATCAGCTTCACCAGTTCGTTGAATTTCGTTTTGGGTTCCCAACCGAGTTGCCTCTTTGCTTTGGAAGAATCGCCAATCAACAATTCGACTTCGGCGGGACGATAGTAGCGCGGATCAATTTCGACGTATTTCTTCCAATCGAGTCCGACGTGATCGAAGGCGACATCAAGAAATTCGCGGATGGAATGCGTTTCATTCGTGGCGATGACGTAATCGTCGGGCTTCTCCTGCTGCAACATGAGCCACATGGCTTCCACGTATTCTTTGGCGTAACCCCAATCGCGTTTTGCATCGAGGTTGCCGAGGTAAAGCTTCTCCTGCAAACCAGCCTGGATATGGGCGAGGGCCCGGGTGATCTTGCGGGTGACAAATGTCTCACCACGACGCGGCGATTCGTGATTGAATAAAATGCCGTTGCTCGCGTGCAGTCCGTAGGACTCACGGTAGTTCACCGTGATCCAATGAGAATAAACCTTGGCGCATCCGTACGGACTGCGTGGATAGAACGGGGTCTTTTCCGTTTGCGGCACTTCCTGGACGAGCCCGAACATTTCACTGGAAGACGCCTGGTAAAAGCGCGGTTTGAGTCCGGCCTCACGAATGGCCTCGAGCAAACGAATCGTGCCGGTGGCGGTGATGTCAGTGGTGTATTCCGGGCAATCGAAACTCACACGGACATGGCTCTGTGCCGCAAGGTTATACACTTCATCCGGCTTCAGTTTGTCAAGGAGGCGCGCAAGCGCACTGCCATCGCTCAAATCGCCGTAATGAAGAAATAGCCGGGTGTGGCTCGCGTGCGGATCAGAATAAATTCCATCGAGACGCCCCGTGTTGAAGGTGCTGGCGCGACGAATGATGCCATGCACTTCGTAGCCTTTGGATAAAAGCAACTCGGCCAGATACGATCCATCCTGACCAGTGATACCGGTGATAAGAGCTTTCTTCGCCATAAAATGAAGGCCAAAACGTAGCGCAACCGGCACAAACAACAAGAAGTTTGGAGGTTTCCCTGTCTTGTTGAAAATGACCGAAACGCCCTTTCAAGCTCAGACAGGGAGAAGCTTTGAATGCAAAAAGGAACGGCTGCCGGATCAGGCAGCCGTTCAGGTGTTTCGACCGGGATTAGTTGCGTTGGTTGTTAGCGGTAAGTGCCGTTGGTTCCATTCTGTCGGAGAGTTCCATTCTGTTGGAGAGTTCCATTCTGTTGGAGAGTTCCATTCTGTTGCATTTGGCCTTGGGCCTCAGCGCCGGATGGTTCCTGGAATTCACTACGGGGCCCATAGATGTTGTAACTGCCGCGTTGCCAACCGGAACCGGTTTCGCCTTGCTGGAAGTCACTACGGAATTGCTGGGGCTGCGCTCCCGCGGGCTCGCCAATGGTGCCTTGTTGCATAGCACGCATGCTGGGAAGGTCGCTTTGCACAATGATGTCGTTCTTGAAGTATTGAACGCCATCCACACGACTGGCGATCTGACTGGCTTGTTGTTTTTGAATAGGATGTTGCACAAAACCGGTCAGGTGAACATTGCCGCGAAATGAATCCACTTTGATGTTCGTCCCATCGGTCAGGGAGTCTCTGTTGAGAGAGGCTCTGACATTCCTCTCGACGGTTTTGTCATCGATGTATTGGCCGGTACTGCGGCCATGACGAGTTGGGGTGGTGCAGCCCACAAGCGCGAAGGTTGTAGCCGCAAGAACAAGGCAGGTGATTTGTTTCATGGTTATTTTCATAGAGTGAATCCTTTGTAATCACCGTAAGACACAACCTTTTTGCTTCAAGTAGTGTGAAACCTGTTTACGTTGACGCAAATTTCCCTGATCCAGAAAAGAACGCCCTGCCACCGCTATGTCGGAAAATCTAATCCGCTTGCCGTCGGGATTGTTCGGTGCGCTCGGTGTATTTAACGTCCAGCGGATTGAAAATCCGCGATACACCGACGTTGCGAAGCCGAATCCGCCGCGCTTATGAAAAAGCGGCTTACTACGACAATCTTAATAGAGCGCCAGGGACCAGGTGAGAATAACGAAAACCGGAACTGCTATCAGACAAAGCCGGTCAACCGGGGATGCTCCCGGGGTGCGCGGCACCAGGTTCAGCATCGCGCCGAACAACGCGCCAAAAATAAATCCTCCTCCGTGAGCAATGATGTCGGTGCCCGGCGCCGTTCCCATCAACACGAGCATGAGCAGTCCGGCGAACAATCCGCGAAAAACAATCTGCGCAGCGATGAATTTGCCCGTTCGAAAAATGAATGGTTGAATGGTCAACAACCCCAGCGCTCCCATTACCATTCCGGATGCTCCCAGACCGCGATGTGTCTGGTCATACAACCAGTAACCCAGGAGGTTGCCACCGGCTCCAGCGAGATACGCGGCCAACAAACCAAACCCCACGCCGTATCGCGCCATCGCAAGCCCCAGCAAAATAAATCCAGTGGTGACATTCGCCGCAAGGTGGGCGAGATCGCCATGCATTGTGATGGCAGTAAACAATCGCCACCATTCCCCTTCGGAAACAGCTTTGTTGTTCATCAACCCGGCTGCTTCCCTACTCCCTGCGCTCCACAAATAAAGCCAGATGATGGCGACCGCCCAAAAGGAACTGCCCCAATGAAACAACAAATCGGATCCGGGAAGTTTTTGACGCCATTTCCATCCACGATTTTCCGCGCGATACAATTTTATACTTTGCAGCGCGCGATCGTGGTCTGATTCGGCCACTGCCAATTGCCAACCATCTTCCTCGTTGAGAATATGCGTTTCGATTCCCTGGCTGGCCAGCACCAGGCTCCAATCCATGACCTGCCGTTTCGAACGCGCGGAAATGCGTTTGAGCGTCGGTTCAAGGTTGTCAGGTTGCATGGCGGTTGTTATATTTCAGGCGTCAGCCTGAGAGAAGCATGTGTTGCAGAATTCCATTTGTAAATGCGTTGCGATGTTCATCACCAGGCATCGGGCGCATCCGCCAGGGAGAAGGAATCAAGGAGCAAACGTTTCGCACGGCGCGAAACGCTTTTGGGAAGGTTGCTGGGAACCGCAACAGAAACCACAAAACCCGAAGTTCACAAGATACCTATGAAACTTATCCAACCCAACTGCCGTATTCAATTTACGGCTGAAGACATTGACTTCATTGTCGCGGTTCTCGGTCCCACAACCGGTAATGCGCCGACATTAACCGGCCTACTCGCCGATCCCGAAACGCGAGATTTGATTCTCGACGACGATATGCTCTTCCGGGCATTACTCGAGCAACGGGGTTGCCTGAGCGTCTCGCATCATTTTTATTTTTACGTTTTGGTGCGTCATGTCTTGCGGGGGGTGGGCATTGAAGATCGGTCGGTGGCGGATTACGTCGCTGAGGTGCTGACGGAATTTTCCCGGGCGGAGAATGTGCGTTGTGTCATTCCCGGCAAACCGCATCCGCTCGATTATTTTTTCGAAATGCTTGCGGCGTTACAAACGGCGGATGAGCCGACGTGTTTTTACATTCGCACCCACATTGGAAATCAATCGCTGTTTTTCTCCGGCGTCTTTCCCGAACACATCCGGCAACGGGCGGAGCGCCGCGGTTTCCCGAACCTGAGCTACTATGCAGCGCTGGGGAAATCCAACTACCGAGTGGCGCGCGATCATCGGTTGGCGCGGAAGTATGATTTATCAGAAGTGTATGACGTGCTATCGGACCAGTTCGAACCGGCGCGCAAAGCATTAAACGATCTCGCTGACCGCATCTTCACGTTCACTGATCAACAACAATCGATCGAACGGATTCTACAGAAGACGATGGGACAGGGGTGAGGTGGTTCAAGGTTTGAAGTTTAAGGTTCAAAGTTGATGGCGCGCGTCGCCTCAAACCTCAAACCTCAAACCTCAAACCTCAAACCTCAAACCTCAAACCTCCCCCAGCGGGTAAGCCGAGAGCTTTGGCTCTCTGCAAAGTCGTTTCCGGTGACAGGTGGTGGATCGTTTGCCATCCCCGTTTTGCGCCAGCTTCGATATTCTCCAGGCGATCATCAATGTAGAGAATGGCGTCGCCATGTTTGCCGCAGACCCGTTCCACGACTTCGTAGATCTTTGCGTCGGGCTTCATGGAGCGGTGTTCATACGAGAAAACGAAATCTGTGAAGTTCTGGAAGAACGGAAATCGCTCGCGGATGCTCGCAATGGCGAGTTCGTTGGTATTGGAAAAAATGTAAGTCGGAATGTCGCGCGCACGGAGCGCCTCGTTGAACGCCACCATGGAATCGATCATCGTAAAGATGTTCCCGAACAAAGGTCCAAATTCCGCCACATCCCCAAGAAAACCCGACGCATCCCGCACCTCGGCAAAAAAGCCTTCCGTCGTCAGCAAACCTGTTTCGTAGCGGATCAACAAATCCGATTGATCAATTAGTTTCTTAAGATCACAACCGCGCCCATCGCAACGCGCCATGATACTGGTCGCTGCAATGCCATAATCAAAATCCACCAGCACCTTGCCCAAATCAAAGACGACTGCTTCAAGAGTTTTCATTTTCTTTTAAGCACGAATGGAGGAGAGGAGGAGTTGCATGGATGAATGGTTAAATCGTTGCATAGTTGGGAAGCGCCTGCAGCCGGAACACCAAAATAGAAACCGGAGCCTTTTCACCATGTAACAATAAAACCATTCATCCATGTAACTTCCACTACGTCATCTCACGGCGACCTTCGAGCGCGCGGCTCAATGTAATTTCGTCCGCAAATTCCAAACCGCTCCCTGCCGGCAAACCGTGGGCAATGCGGGAGATTTGCACGCCTTTGCCCGACAAACGTTTGGCGAGATAAAAACCGGTGGCGTCTCCTTCGACATCGGTCCCTAGTGCAATAATGATTTCGCGAACCGGTTCTTCGGTGAGACGTTTCTCAAGTTCGACGATACGCAGGTCTTCGGGTTCCACGCCATTGAGTGGAGAAATTTTTCCGCCGAGCACATGGAACTTGCCGCGAAAGCTGCCCGATTTTTCGATGCTCAAAATATCGGTTGGCCGTTCCACGAGGCAAATCAAGGACGCATCACGCCGGTCATCAGCACAGATCCCGCACGGATCCCTCTCGGTCAAGCCGCCACAGACAGAACACAATTTGATCTTTTCTCGGGCATGAAGAATGGATTGCGCCAGTTGCTGAACGGCTCCGGTTTCGCTTTGGACAATGTACAGCGCAATCCGCTCCGCGGAACGAGGACCGATTCCCGGCAATCTGCCAAGGGCAGCGATGAGAGCGATGATCGGTTCAGGAAGGGAGGCCATGAAGTGGGTGACTTGGTTCAAGGTTCAAAGTTTAAGGTTCAAAGTTGATCAAGCGTCAAACCGTCATTGCGCCTCAACTTTAAACTTTGAACTTCAAACCTTAAACTTCGCGCTAAAGATTGGGATTAAGAGCGGAAACAGAACTCACATCAAACCCGGGATATTAAATCCCTGGGTGACTTTCCCCATTTCCGCAGTGTTGATTTCTTTCGCCTGGCTCAGGGCCTGGTTGGCGGCTGTCAGAATCATGTCTTCGACGATCTGGGCGTCATCCGGTGTCAAGGCTTGCGGATCGATTTTGATGGAAGCAATGGAACCGTCGCAACGCGCGACAACTTTCACCGCACCACCGCCGCTCGTGGCCTCGACAGTGCGGGCAGCGAGTTCGGCTTGGATTTGTTCCATCTGCTGCTGCATCCGAGCAGCTTGTTTCATTAGTTTTCCAATATTTGACATAGGTGAAATTTCAAATTGTGACTCTTAAATTGCAAACCTAATCAGGAACGGATTTCCACGATCTGCCCCCTGAAAGTTTCCAGTGCCGCTTTGATCAACGGATCGTTCTTGAACTCTTCTTTGTCAAAGCTTCCAGCAGCAGCAGGGGCGCCTTTTGGCTTGGCTACTTCCGGCGCCGAGACTTTCGGTGCTGGAGCAAACGCCGTCGCTGGTGTCGGTGCAGCCGCAGCAGGCGCAGGAGAAACATCCGAATCATTCAATCGCACCCAATGTGCCGGCGCTTCTGATTGGATGAATTTCACATGGCACTTGCCGTAACCCAGCTCCTGCAGTTTACCCTGGATGATCGCGTGATTACGCGAGTTATCCACCAGTCCGATGTGATCCGCAAACGCGGAATCGAAACCGATGGTCAGTAGATTCTTTTCAAACGAAACCGGGTGCGCCTCAATCAGGTAAGTTTTGGTAAAAGGACTAACGCGCGCGATTCCTTCCATCAATTGCTGCCAGAGTTGCGGCAGATCAACACTGCCATCAGCGGCAGTCACCGCAACCGGAGCGGCAACCGGAGGCGCCGCTGGTTTGGAAACCGCCGGTGCTTGCTCACGTAAAACAAATGGCGCAGGGGCTGGGGCGGCTGCCACTGCCTTCACTGCCGGACGCGGTGCTTGGGCTGTCGTTGTTGCGGGGGCCGTGGACTGTCCACCACCACCTTCGGACCGCAATTGCTGAAGCTGCTTTAAAACCGCATCAATGCTCACTGCATTCCGCGCTTCGATCGCTTTCAACAAACTGACTTCGACCAGAATCTTTTTCGAAGCGGTATCACGCAAACGCGATTCAGCATCGGTGAGAACATCCATGATACGCGTCAGCGTCTCCGCGGAAACGACGGGCGCCTGCTTGCCGATAATCGCAGCTTCCGCCTCCGAGACTTCCAACAACTTCATGTCACCTTTGGAAACTTGAAACAACAGCAGGTTGCGAAAGTGAGAGAGCAAATCGGAAAGCAACCGGCCAAGATCCTTGCCGTTTTTCGCGAGATCATTCAATTCACGCAAGGCACGTTCAGCATCGGCGTTCAAAACCGCATCCGTGAGATCGAGGATCTGGCTTTGGGCAGTGAGACCAAACATCGAGAGAACATCCGGCTCTTTTATATCATTGCCGCAAAAGCTGATTAACTGGTCCAAAGTCGATTCCGCATCGCGCATTCCGCCTTCTGCCCCACGCGCAATCGCATAGAGGGCAGCGTCCTCGATTTTCACACCCTCCTGTTTTGCGATGTGCCCGAGATGCTCCACAATCAGAGCCGTCGGAATCCGACGCAGATCAAACCGCTGACAACGCGACAAAATCGTGGGGAGAACTTTTTCCGGATCCGTCGTCGCAAAAAGAAATTTCACATGCGCTGGCGGTTCTTCCAACGTTTTCAACAGCGCATTGAACGCCTGGGTCGAAAGCATGTGGACTTCATCAATGATGTAGATCTTGAACTTCGAAGTGGCGGGAGCGTATTTGCAGGTTTCGCGCAGTTCCCGGACTTGTTCCACACCGTTGTTGCTCGCACCGTCGATTTCGATCACATCGAGCGCGCGACCTTCCGTGATTTCCTGCACGCGTGTGTCATTGTCGTCGAATTCCGCTTTCGGTCCGTCAGTACAGTTGAGAGCTTTGGCGAAAATGCGGGCGATGGTTGTCTTGCCGGTGCCGCGCGGACCGCAGAAAAGATAAGCATGGGCGATCCGACTTTGGTTCACCGCGTTGGCGAGCGTATTGGTGACGTGTTCCTGCCCGACCACGTCGGAAAAACGTTGCGGCCGATATTTTCGAGCGATGACCTGGTAACTCATGTAAGTGCGAAGTGTGAAATGCGGAGCGCGGAAATGCAAACAACCTTCCGCATTCCCGCATTCTGGATACGGAAACTAAAATACCAGGGTGACCACGGCTGATGCGGAGCAAACTGCCGTTGCTGCATTCCTGCCCTGGCGGGGTTCGTAAGTCCACACTCCATGGGCCCTGGCGAGAGGGAATGTGCAGCAGGTTCGGGGTGGCTTCAAGTGGATTCATAGGAACAGAATCGGAGGGGGTGCATCTAAGCCTTTTTTGACGTTCCGGGCGTGCGGAAGCCTCATAAAAGATATTTTTCGACGTTCCGGGCGCGCGGAAGCCTCGTAAAAGATATTTTTCGACGTTCCGGGCGCACGGAAGCCTCGTAAAAGATATTTTTCGACGTTCCGGGCGCGCGGAAGCCTCGTAAAAGATATTTTTCGACGTTCCGGGCGCGCGGAAGCCTCATAAAAGATATTTTTCGACGTTCCTCGCGTGCGGAAGCCTCGTAAAAGACTTTTTCAATGGTTATCCGGGTGGAGGGACACGCTTCCGTCATAAGTTTTCCAATTGTGACCATCCAGCTATGGAGTGGCTTTTTAAAATTCCGTCAGGGGTTCCACTCACATCCTACTCCAGTTGTTTTTAGCCAAAGCGGGCGTACATTTTGGGATGAAAATGAGCGTCGCCAGCTTTGAGGACAAACCAAAGGCCGAGGAAGTCAGAAATCGACTCGAGCAAGCGGGGATTCACGCTGAAGTGTATGACGAATCCAAAATCCAGAAGTATTGGTTTTTGTCTGAACCGCATGCCTCCGAAAAGGTCCGGGTCAATGAAGAGGATTTCGAAAAAGCGCGAGAGGTGTTAAAAGCATTCGATGGCAACGACACACCTTGCGGAGGGGCGGTGCGTTGTCCGGAGTGCAGTTCGTGCCGGGTGGAATATCCACAGTTCACACGAAAGTTCATTACTCCCACTTTAATAGAAATCTTCACGGTAATGGCTCCGGGCATGAAACGCCGTTTCTATTGCGAAGATTGCCATGCCACCTGGGCTCGCGAACCCGAAGCACCAACGGAAGCATGGGGCGGCGATGAAATTGATCCGCTAGGATGGCCGCGAAAGAAAGAGCAACAAGTAAAGTGAATGGTTGAATAGTTGCATTGTTTGCATGGGGCAGTGGATGCGACCCATGCAACCGTTCAACGATTCACGATTCAACGACTTACTCCGGCCGCACAACCGCCGTCACAACGCGATCGCGACTGAGATACTTTTGCGCTGCCGCTTTTATCTGTTCCAGCGTGACCTTCTCCAGTTGCTGATCTTCCTTCTCGGAAAAATCGAATCCCAGGCCATAAAGCTCATCCAGCGCGGCACCCGTCGCGAGGGCGCCGAGATCCTGACGTCCGATTTTCTTTTGCCCCAACATTTTTGCCTTGGAACGTTTCAACTCTTCCTCCGTCAAACCTTCTTCCCGTAACAGTTCGGCCTCCTTGAAAAACTCTTCTTCCACCTGTTCAACTTTTTCCGGGGCGGTGCCGCAATAGAAGGCAAAATAACCGGGCTGCAATCCCATGAATTGTTGAGCGCCCACATAGTAGGCGAGCCCCATCTTTTCGCGCACCCGCATGAAGAGGCGGGAACCGAGGTCACTGCAAGACTCCTGCAACAATTCCAATGTGAAACGATCCGGACTGTGCAAATCCACTCCCGGAAAGCCAACCAACACGACCGCTTGTTTCTTGTCGCGAGTTTCCACCACGCGCTTCGGTGCATTCAAATCGAAGGAAAACGCCTTCGCTTTCGGCACCTCGCGTTTTTGCCAATCGCCAAACATCTGTTCCACCGACGCTTTCACCTGCGCCACATTCACATCGCCGAAGATCGCGAGAACACAATTGTTCGGAGCTGCGAATTGGGAATGAAACTCTCTCACATCTTTGGTTTGGATGCCGGAAACGCTTTCATCGCTGCCAAGGGCATCCAGTCCATAAGCTGTTTCGCCGAAGAGACCGCGACGCATCGCGCGCCCGCCGCTTTGAAGCATGTGATCGCGTTGCGCGCGAATGTGGGCGAGCTGAATTTCTTTCTCACGTTCCAGCGCATCCGCCGGAAATGTGGGATTCAACAAAACATCGCAGATCAATGTGAGGCCGATTTCAAAATCACTGCTGAGAAGTTCCGAGGTTAACCCAAAACTGTTATTCCCGCCGAACGTATCAATGCTGCCGCCGAGCGATTCTATCTCGGTGACAATCTGTTCAGCCGAACGTTTTTCCGTCCCTTTCAACAGCATCTTGGCAGCAAGCTGGGTGATGCCGTTGTTGCGAGGCTCTTCCAGAACGACGCCGCCCTTGAACACCGCGCGATATTCAACAAATGGCAATCGATGATCTTCCTTCACGAGCAGACACAAGCCATTGGGCAGTTCGAATTTCTGGATTCCCTCAACAACACTTACTTCCGTTTCAGCGGTGATTTGTGCAGCGGTGCCTTCGGGCATGAGCGCGTAAAGGGTGCGGTTTTCGGGCGTAAGATAGTGTTTGGCGACTCGCTGCAGATCCGCGGAGGTGACTCGTTTTACGGCGTTCAAGAACCGTTCCGAAAAATTCAGATCATCTGCGCCAATCCAGCTTCCACCCAGATCCTGCGCCTGGCCTTGCATTGTTTTGCGGCTGGAAAGTGTTCCGGCGATGAATTGCTTGATCACCTTTGAAAGTTCTTCGGCTGGAACCAACTCGTTTTTCAGCCGTTCAATTTCCTCCAGCATCGCGACGCGCGCGTCCGGAACTTTATCGGCTTCGGCGGTGGCGCTCATGCCAAACAAACCGGGATTTCCAGGACTATACGTCCAGGCGTCAATGGAGGTCACCAACGCCTTCCGTTCACGGATATTCTGGAACAAACGCGAACTGCGGCCGTTGCCAAGTAAAGTCGAGAGAACCTCCAGGACCGGCATATCCGAATGGCGAAGGTCGGGGATATGCCATGAAAAATGAAAGTGGGCGAGTTCAATGGCAGCTTCTTCGATGATCTCGCGCGGGGCGGCCTGTTGAAGTTCGCCGGGTAGAACGACCGGCGGCAGCGGCTTGGCTTTGTTCTGTGCGAAAGCCGTTTTGATCTGTTCGAGGACTTCGCCGGTTTTGATGTTTCCAACCACCACGAAGAACATGTTGTTCGGCGCATATTTCTCGCGGTAATAGGTTTTGATATCCTCCGGTTGCAACCGATCAAATACATCGCGGTAGCCGATCACAGTGTAACGATACGGACTGCGCATGTAAGCCGTCTCGAAAAGTCGCCGACTCGCGCGCCGCCCCGGATCGTCCTGGTTCATGTCCATCTCGCGCCGGATGACATCCAGCTCTTTCGCAAGGTCATCCGCGGGCAAACTCGCGTTCTGCATGATGTCGCAAAGAATATCGACCGCGATGGTCGCGCCGGTGTTGGGCACATTGATCCAATAAACCGTGCGATCAAATGACGTGTAGGCATTCATGTAACCGCCCGCTTCCTGTATCTCCTGGTCGATGCGGCTGCCGGGGCGGGTCGTCGTTCCTTTGAACAACATGTGTTCCAGCACGTGGGATAAACCGGCGCCGATCCAGGGGCCTTCATTGATGCTTCCGGTTTTGCACCAGGCCTGCACCGATACGACCGGCGCGCTGTGATCTTCCCGCACGATGATCGTGAGTCCGTTGTCTAAAGTGCAAAGTTTTACGCCCCGTGGAATGGCCGGCAGTTCCTCGTTCAAGTTCGAATGTGTCATGCTGTTAATTGCGTGAAGCATAGTTCGTGAACACACTTGGGCAAATGAAATTGGAGGGATGCGCTGTGAATCGTTGCGCCGTTAAATGGTTGCATGGGTAGGGCTCCGCGCTTCCGTCCAATGCAACCATTCAACAATTCAACCATTCACCATCCCTAATTTCCCAATTGCAGCGCCGTCTGCTTTGGCGCAACACTATGCGACGAACACCATGAAATACGGAATTATCTGTTTCCTGCTCCTCGGCTTCTTGAATGGCGGAACCGCATTTGGCCAGGGCAAACAACTCACGGGCCAACACGCTCCAACGCAAACCCCGGCGCTTTCACCTGCCGAAGCGCAGAAGCGCTTCGTCCTGCACGACGGCTTTGAAGCGCGCCTGTTCGCGGCGGAACCAGACGTTATTAATCCCGTGGCGATGACGTGGGATGATCGTGGACGCTTGTGGGTGGTGGAACTTTACGAATATCCGCACGGCGCTGCCGAAGGACAAAAGCCGCGCGATCGCATCAAGATCCTGGAAGACACAAACAATGATGGGCGCGCCGATAAGATCACCGTGTTCGCGGATGGATTGAACCTCGCGACAGCCATTCTCTTTGGGGACGGCGGTGTTTACGTGGGGCAAGCGCCTCACCTTTTGTTTTTAAAAGATACCAACGGGGATGACGTGGCAGATGAACGCACGGAGCTTTTAACCGGGTTCGGTTTGCAGGACCGGCACGAGCTTCTCAATGGTTTCACCTGGGGACCGGACGGCTGGCTTTACATGACCCATGGTGTGTTCACGCATTCCAAAGTACGCATCCCGGAAGCAACCGATGACGGCGTCGTGATGGATGCGGCGGTGGCGCGGTTTAATCCCCGCACGAAGAAATTTGAAATCTACGCCGATGGCACCAGCAATCCCTGGGGTGTGGATTTCGACAGATACGGCAACGCTTTCGTCAGCGCGTGCGTGATTGATCATTTGTATCACATGGCGCCGGGCGGCATTTACGAACGCCAGGGCGGCACACCCGGAAACCCATACGCTTACGAATTGCTCCCCTCCATCGTGGATCACAAACATCACATGGCGGCGTATTGCGGCATCAATGTTTACCAGGGCGACAATTTCCCGAAGGAATACAGCGGTCGCGTGTTCATGGGGAACATTCATCAAAACGCCATCAACCACGATCGTTTGATCCCGAACGGTTCCAGTTTCAAAGCAGTTGCCGAAAAAGATTTCTTAACGACCGATGACGGATGGTTTCGTCCCGTCGTGCAAAACGTTGGACCCGACGGCGCGCTTTGGATTGCTGATTGGTATGACAAGTATCCTTGCTATCAAAACGCCAAGGCCGATCCGGAAGGGGTTGATCGGGAACACGGCAGAATCTGGCGCGTGGTTTACACCGGTAAAGCAGGACAGGCTTCCAGCCCGTCCAAACCGATCGGAAGCCGTCCCGATAAGGCTATGGATTTAGGAAAACTCAAAAGCACGGAGTTGGTGAAAGTGCTCGAGCATCCGAACGCCTGGCAAAGGAAAGTCGCGCAAAGGATTTTGATGGAACGCAGACGCCAACCGGACAGGGCAGCTTACGAACTCTTCACCGCACTCGAGAATCTCTGCGAGAACAGCAAAACTCTCGAAAGCCATTTGGCTGCACTGTCCATTCTAAACGCAGACCGCCCATCATGGGAATATACCTCCCCCGCTGATGTCATTACCGACCCGCCCGGAGTTTTTAAGAACACTCCCGACATGCAAATGTCAAAGAGCCTACAAGCTGCCTTCGAGTCCAAAGATCCAAACATCCGCGCCTGGGTTGCGAGAAATAAAGCAACTGAGCTTAAGTGGCTGCTGGCTGAGCAACGCCATGATGTATGGAGAAAACCAGCAATCGAAGGTTTCGATCATTCACTCTCTCAACTAGAACGGTTAGCTTCTGATCCAGACCCTCGAGTCCGTATCGCCGTCGCAAACTCAGTTCGCCAACTGGTCTCCAGTTCGCTCACCGTCAACACAGATATTAACACCAATGCCCCGGTCGCAAAGATCTTGAGCGCACTGATCAAGTCTTCTTCCGATGCGAAAGATCCCTTGCTCCCATTCATGATTTGGATGGCGAACGAACCCCTTCTCGCCGCGAACCCAGCGCCCACCTTGAAATGGCTCGCTGAGAATGGCGCGGACACCATGCCACTCAGTGGCATCCTTGCGCGCAAAGCAATGCGCCGTATTTGCGACACCAGCGATACGCAGAAGATAAATACTGCAGTGCAGTTCTTAACCGCAATCGCCCATCAGGATGCATTGGCATTGGCGACACTCGAAGGATTGATCGAAGGCCAACGCGCCAAGCCGCTGCCGCCGACCACGGATACCAAAGCGCTGTTCGAAAAGTTAAGCAACAGTACCAACGCCCAGGTAAAAGAGCGCGCCCAACAACTCGGCGCAATCTGGGGTGACGCCGCCGCGATCCAGAAAACTCTCGCCACGATCAATAATGCAAATGCCCCGGTTCAGGATCGGACCCAGGCAATCGAGGCCTCCAAACAATTCAAGAATGATGCGGCTCGCGAAGCCCTGCTGAAACTGATCAGCCAAAAGAATCCCGAGGCACTCGTCATTGCTGGCTTGCGTTCCCTGAGTACCCTCGGCGGCGATTCCGTTGGAAATACCATCGTGAAAAACTGGCAGCAGTTCACTCCCCTCACCCGCAACGCGGCGGTGGAAGTTCTCGTGACGCGATTCCAATGGACCGAAGCGCTTTTGAACGGCGTGCAGGAAGGCATCATTCAAACTGGCGAAGTTTCCGCAACGGCGCGCCGTGGCATTGCCAAATACAACGATCCCAATTTTGCCGCGCGCTCAGAACGGTTGCTCGGTAAATTCCGCGAAGCCGATGCCGACAAAGTTCACCTCATCAGAGAGAAAAGAAAAGTCGTTCTTCAAGGCAAACCCGACATGAGCCGCGGCCGGGAAATTGCAGCGTCGAGTTGTTTCGTTTGCCACAAACTAAACGGCGAAGGCGCGGACGTGGGGCCAGATCTCACCGGCGTGGGCCGCTCCACTCTGGATGCATTGCTCGCCCACGTCATTGATCCAAACCAGATCATCGGCAAAGGCTACGAAAATGTGTTCGTTGAAACCAAAGATGAACGTTCGGTAAGCGGCCGCCTGGTCGAAGATACCGACACACACGTCAAACTCCTGTCCGCCGGTCCCATCGAAAATGTGGTGGCAAAATCCGATATTGAGTCCATGCGTGTTAGTGAATTGTCGGTGATGCCCGAGGGATTGGAACAATTATCGGATGAAGATTTCCGCGATATGATCTGGTTCATCCTCGCGCCGCCCGAAGAAGGGCCGCTCACACCGGAGAAACGCAAGGCGTTGATTGGACGGTAACGGGGGGGCGTCGGGGGGGGCGGAGTGTTGGAGTAATGGAGTAATGGAGTGTTGGAGTGTTGGAGTGTTGGAGTGTTGGAGTGTTGGGATGAAATTCGGCGCGTTGCGCCGCTCACTCCATCACTCCATCACTCCATCACTCCATCACTCCATCACTCCATCACTCCATCACTCCATCACTCCATCACTCCATCACTCCAGCCC